>CAYSWW010000092.1:0-8948 GCA_964434915.1 uncultured Coprobacillus sp. | reverse complement strand
TATCAATATTTTTTACTTTTAATTTTAACTTATTTCAATTTATTTCTTTTATTCATCATTTCTTCATCAATTTTTTATATAATATTGATAACAGATATATCATAGATAAGAAATGAGGGAAAGTAATGAAAAAAAGAAGTGTCAAAAAAAGAAGACTTAGAAAATTATTTTTTATACTTTTATGTTTAGTCCTTATAATAACAGGTGCAAGCTATTTCTATTTCAATTATTATCGAAATGATATAGATGAATATAATGTAGAAGGATTATCTATACAACATCAATTTCTAACTGTTAATCCCTACTCACGCAGTGGTCGTGCTTTAAAAAGAGTAAAAGGAATTGTTGTTCACTATACAGGCAATCCAGGTTCAACCGCACAAAATAATAGAGATTATTTTGAAAGTCTTAAAGATAAAAAAACAACTTATGCTTCCAGTCATTTTATTATCGGATTAAACGGAGAAATTATTCAATGCATACCACTCAATGAAATCTCATATGCATCCAATGAAAGAAATAAAGATACAATATCTATTGAATGCTGTCATCCTGATGAATCAGGAACATTTACTGATGAAACTTACCAATCATTGCAGCTTCTAGTTTCAGCTCTCATGACTACGTATCATTTAAATGCCGATGATGTCATTCGTCATTATGATGTCACCGAAAAAATATGTCCTAAATACTTTGTAGAACATGAAGATGCTTGGCTGGAATTTAAAAATTCACTACAATAAAAACGTGGAAACCCACGTTTTTATTTATGCTTTCTTATTTTCAACCGACATAATAACAATAACTGCACCAAGAACAGATATAATAATACCAATCAATAAAACAGTTTTTACTCCAAGTGTATCCAACAAAACACCACCAGCTATATTCGCAATAATTCCACTAGCAGTTATAGCTGTTGTCACCATAGACTGACCTTTAACAGCATCACTCTTAGCAATCATTTGATTAACATAATAAACACTTGCTGGAATAATAATAGCATAAGCACCAATCTGCAAAAGTTGAGCTACATATATTAAAGTAATACTTTTCGCAAAATATGTTAATGCATGCTTTACAACAAATAAAACACCTGAAATTTTAATTAATGTCGCACAATTGACTTTTTCTCTCATCTTATTAAATAAGGCCATTGCTGGTAATTCGACAATAGCCGCAATAAAAACAGCTGTTCCCATTTGACTTTCAGTTCCACCAATAGGACTAATAACTTGAATAAAGAAATTATTAATAATCGTATGTGTAAAGAATACAGCAACAACACCCAAAACAAAAATCATAAATTTTTTATATTTTTGACAAAATGCAATAAAAGAAAGTTGTTGTGTCTCTTCTTTTGCATCAACCTGTCCTTGAATTTCATGCTTTTCATTTTTAGGAACAACATATGTATAAACAACAATAATCATTAAAGCATTTAAAACCAAGTATATCAATGGTAATAAATCTGTCCCAAAATCTTCAACTAAATATCCAACTGCAAAAGATACAATCGCATATGATGCACTACCTAAACCTCGTGCTAATCCATAATTTACTTCAATACCATATTTTTCAAAGATAAAGGCTAACGAATTAGATAATGGTTGAATCGTCATCATACAAGTCACAATTCCAACGAATAAACATAATAAAGTCATTGACTGTCCTTCAATAAAATAAATACATCCTGACATCACTACAGCAATGAAAAGAATTGCCATAATAATCTGTCTTAAGCCTATTTTTTGACTCTTATCAGCAAAAGAAGCAATAGTTGGTTGGGTAAAAACGGCTATAACACTTACTAATGCTAAAACAGTTCCAATAACTGAATTAGAGAATCCATGATCTAATAAATAAACTGATGCATACCCCATCAATGCACAATAAGATCCAAAATACAAAATCTGTATTGCTGAATACTTTAAATCTAAATACAATAACTTTTTCATTCATTTACCTCCTATATATATTTATTATAAATGAAACAATAAAAAAAGGAAAAATATTTCTATTCTTGAAAAATATTTTTCCTTCAATATTTTAAATCAAATGATATTCTTGCAATTGTTTTTCAATAAGATGTTGATCAATGATACAACGTGTTTCTCCCAATTCAATAGAAGGTTTTGTCTTTCCATGATAGTCACTACCACAAGTAATCAAAAGATGATGTTCTCTACCTTTATTCAAAAAATAACGAACGGCCTCTTCATCATGATAATTGCTGAAAGCTTCTACTCCCTGAATCCCCACATTAACCATTTCATCAAAAACTTCAAATTGACCTTTTAAATTATTTCCTGGATGTGCTAAAACTGCAATACCATCATTATCATGAATTATTTGAATTGTCTCTTCTAAAGAAGGGAAAACAATTTCTGTATAGCATGGTTTCCCTTGAGCATAATAATCCCAATAAAAATTAACATATGGATTATCACTTCTATGGCCTCCCTCTCTATAAGGTTTCAATAAAGGATGTTCGATATAACGTGGATCGTTCAACAATACTTCTGCAAACATTTCACCTGTATAAACACCATTTGAACTTAAAGCATCTAATTGACTTTTTTCTAATTCAAAACCAAGTTGATTTGTTAAAGTTAATTTTTTAGCACTACATTCTAACTCTTGTCTAAGAATATTTTCTTCTAATTGTGTAAAAATAGGATTGATATAATCAATACCATAACCTAAAACATGCAAATTAATCCCTTTATAAGTACAATCAATTTCAGTCGCATAAAGATACTGCATATTATATTTTTTAGCTTCAGCCTTTGCCTCATCTATAGCTTTAACACTATTATGATCAGCAATAGCCATAATACGTATACCAGCTTGATGACATAACTGCACCAATTGTGTTGGACTCAATTCACCATCATCGCTATAATAAGAATGCATATGTAAATCAATAAACTTTTCCATTTTCCCTATCACCTTTCTTGTTCATAAACATACATTTTCCTAAATCAAATAACCCATCTTTGATATACTCATCAATATCATTAATCCAGACAATTTTAGGTCTGTGTTCTTCTGGTAAATAATCATTCATCAACAATTCATCAAAACATTCCAAAACATCACTGCATAGGCCAATTAATTGTGGATTAATAACCGTACATAAAGTAATAAGTTGATATAACAACAATTGTTGAGGATTCTCTTTTAACATTTTCTCCTGTTGCGAAAACGAAAGAAATGGTATATAAGACAACTCTCCTGCAAAATGTGAAAATCCATCATATAAATGATGATTCAAAATCATCCCACAACCAATGTATTTCACTTTCGGTTGATATATCAAAGCCATGTGTGATATTTGGGGATAACGAGAACTCAACCCCATACATGCAACATTCACATCATTTTCAATATAAACATTGACTGCAAATTGTTGTTGCAACTGTGAAACAAAGTCTTGCTGTGCTAATGCTTCAAAATCGCATATATTTATAATCCCTTCTTGACAAACACCTGGAATACTTACTGTTACAGTTGAAATCAACGGATCATGAAACAACATATCTTTCATCACTTCAATGACATCATCCATATTACCATATTGACAGTTATACTCCTTCTCCCATACTATCTGACCTAAAAGATGGTACACCTTGACAAGAAAGACATAATGTAAGTTATCTCTTTTACAAATTATCATTCCTAAATGAGTATAATCTTTATTGATCATATACTGTTTACTTTTTCTACCACCTGTTGAAGCAGCTTCACCAATAAATTCGATTTCTTGTTCACGAAGTAATATTTGTAAAATATTTGTTGTTGCTGCAAGTGATAAGCCCGTTTTTTGAGATAACGCATTTTTTGTCCATATCTTACCATCATAAAAACATGTTCTGACGAGATGAGTATTATCTGTTTTTAAATCAGAATTTCTAGACAATTCTTCTCCTCCTATCTTTCGCCACAAATTAACGAAAGTTTATATTTCTATTATATTCAATTTATCTTTTTTTTGCAATAGATATTCTCTTTTCTTCCTATTTTATTTTATAATAGAATCATTAAAGAAGTTGAATCTATATGAATATCAATGAAAATATGTCACATATTAAAAAAGCCTTAGAAAACGAAAAACTCGTTATATTCGTCGGTGCCGGTGTTTCTAAAAATTCTTATGTTCCTACATGGGGACAACTGGTTAGAGAATTTGCCAAAAAACTGAACTATACACAATGTTTATCTTGTCACTTTAAATCTGAAAATTGCGAAGCAACATGCCGACACAAGTATTATTTTTCAACTGACGAATACATCAAAATACCCCAATATTTTTATAGCCAAGATAAATCTCCAAATCATCAAGATTACTATTCTATTTTACAGGAAGTTCTTGATCATGATTTTCAACCCAATATTTTAAATGATCTTATTGTCTCATTAAATCCTGAGCATATTATTACAACAAACTATGATCATCTTTTAGATCATTATCAATATGAAGTCATTAAAAATGACGCTGATTTATTAAAAGCCAACTCAAATCATTATTTAATTAAAATGCATGGTGATATTGATGATTTACAACATATTATATTGAAAAAAGATGATTATTTACGTTTTTCGCATACGCATGCTTTAATTGAGCTCTATATTAAATCATTACTAATCGATCATATATTCTTATTTGTTGGATATTCATTAAATGATTATAATTTAAAGACATTCTTAAGTTGGATTGATTATTTAGGACATGAAAAGAATGTTCGTGATAATATGCATTATAATTACCTCATTACTAATGACATTTCACCGGAGCAAAATTATCTTATTTCTTATTACTCACAAAAAAATATCCAAGTTATCAATTTAAACAACTTGGATCAAAAGCTCATACAAAAATCACAGTTAATTCCTTTAAAAGATGAGATAGGTAGAAAAACGTATGTTTGTTTAAACCATCTTAAATAATTAATCATATGGATGAATTCTCAACAATTCATCCATTTCTTTTTGCCCAGTCTCATTTAATAAAGAAGAATAAGTAAACAAACTATATCCCTTATATCCATTCAAATACAGAATCTGAACTTGTGAAGAAATGTTATTAATTGAATTCGACCAACCTTGATCATCATTCAATTCCTTGCCAGCTTGATATAATGCTAAACCTGCATATAACGTGACATTTTTATGTCTTTTTAACCGAGCAAACGTTTTAATCCGCTGACTATAAAGCTTTGTCTTCCCATCACTGCCATAATGATTAGACCAATAAATTTGTGGCATCAAATAATCAATATAGCCTTCTTCTTTTAACCATGTAACAACATCTGCCCCTGATTCCAAACAATTCTCATAATTTCCTTGGGGACTGATACCAAAGACAACATCTGGATCAATTGCTTTAATACTTTGATAAACACTTTGGACAAGCATATTCACATTATCCATTCTTTGTTTTTCTGTCGTTTCTTTATATGTTCCTTCAACAAAAAATAATCGTCAAAATGAATACCATCAACATCATAATTTTCAACAATTTCTGTTATTCCTGCAACAATATAATCACGAACTTGTTCACTTGCTGGATTTAAAATATATTGATAAGAGGCATAACCAATTACATATTGATCATTAGCTAACCAAGTATTATGAGGAGAATATGTTAAAAATTGCTCATATGTTTCTTGATTCAAAGAAATACGATATGGATTTACCCAAGCCTCAATAGAAAGGCCTCTTTGATGAACAATATCGATCATTTCCTCTAAAGGATCAAAAGAAAGTGAACTTTTTCCTGTGATCACTTTTGAAATGGGGAAGAGATCAGACTGATATAATGCATCACAAAAGGGTCTCACATGAACAATGACTGTATTTGTTTTATATTTTTCAACATCTTCAATAGCTCCTAAAAAGTCAGCTCTGAAAGCCTCCTTAGATGCATATGAGAACTTTGACATATCTGTATAAGCAAACCAGACTGCTCTTTTTTCTAGCGAAGATAAAGTACAAGGTGGTCTAGGAAAAAAGTAATAAATCAACAAACATAACACTAATAAAAAAGCTATTATCGAAATACTTTGGTTTTTCTTTTTCACTATATAACCTCCATTCTTATTTCAAATCTTCTGGAGTTGTTATTTTTTTATTCTCATAATCCCCTTCAACAACATAAACTGAAACATCAGTAAATTTTTCGACCATTTGAGCATCATCCGTCGCCATGAAATGAGCTTCTATTCCCTTTTGATAAGCTTCTAAAATGATATCTCTATGAAATGCTTGAGGCGTTTGTGCTTGCATCAATTCTAAACGATTTAAAGTTTCAACTACACGTCCATTTTCTACTCGCTTAATTGTATCTTTGCATGGTACCATCAACAAACAAGCTTGATGTTCCTTTAATCCCTCTAACAAAGCATGAATACGATCTTGTTTTAAGTAAGGGCGTGCACCATCATGAATGAATACATATTCACAAGTAGTTGCTTGTAATCCTGCATAGACACTATCTTGTCTTTCCTTACCTCCGTTCACAAAAAGAATACGTGAATCGCGTGATAACCTTTGAAAAGCCTCTCTCTCTAAAGGCTGTGTCACAACAATGATTTGTTGACAAGAAGTGTCTTTTAAAAATATATCTAATGTCATTTCATAAATGGTTTTTCCTTGAATAGAAAAAAGCATCTTATTATAATCCAAACCTGTTCTTGTACCCCTACCAGCACAAAGTAAAACTACACTATACATCAATATCACCTACCTTTATCTATTATAACATAAAAGCCTCATGTAAAATACATGAAGCTTTTCATGATTGATTTACTTTTAAAATATATTTCTTCATTTTTGTTAGAATTCCTCTTGCTCCCAATGCTGGATCATAGTCTTCTAGAATTTCATCCATCATGTCTTGTGATAATGTGAATGGAGAATTTTTTTGCAAAATAACTTTTAAATCTTTCTTTTTTAAAGGACGATAATAGATAATTTCATCTATTCTATTTAAAAATTCTTCTGAAAAGACTTCTTTTAAACTTTCTCTCTTCATTTTTTGTTTTTTAAATCCAACTCCTTTTTGATTTTGTGAAGTTGTATTTGAAGTCATAAAAATAATAGTATCTTTAAAAGAAATCTGATGATGATGATTATCTTTAAGTATACCTTCATCAAAAACCTGTAAGAACAAATGCATGACCTGAGAATGAGCTTTTTCAATTTCATCCAACAATAAAACACTATGCGGATGAAGAATAAATTCATGTAATAAAGAAGAGTGATTATCATAACCAATATATCCAGGAGATGATCCTATTATTTTGGTAACACTGCTTGGTTCGCTATATTCTGACATATCAACTTTAATAAAATGTCGATTGAGCAAAGTTGCCAGTTCTTTTACTGTCTGCGTCTTTCCAATACCACTACTTCCTACTAATAAATAGACGCCTTTAGGTTTATGTGGATGAGGATATTTTGATAATGATTCTAATGATTCCACGATTGCATGAATGACATCTGCTTGTCCTACAATCTTTTCTTGAAGTTGTTCTTGTAAATATTGATATGAAAAGTATTTTTGGATACTCATTCCACTTAATTCTTCTATAACTTTTTCAATATGCTCACTTTGTAATTCTTTTTGTCCTAAAAAGAGAGCTTTTACACATGCTAAATCTAATACATCTAAAGCTTTATCTGGAAAAACCCGTTCAATCAAATAAAGATCACATAATTCAATAATTTCATCAAGCATTTTATCTTGAATATGAATATGATGATAATCTTCATATTGTTTCTTTAAACCAAGAAGAATTTCTTTCGTTTCTTCTTTTGTATTTTCTTTAAGCTTGATTACTGCAAATCTTCTATTCTTTGCTTGATCTTTTTCAAAATATTTATAGTATTCTTCAATTGTTGTTGCTCCAATAATCGTTAAATCCTTTCTTGCTAAATAAGGTTTAAGAATATTCGAAGCGTCAATTGCTCCTTCTGCTCCTCCTGCCCCAATCAAATTATGAATTTCATCAATAAATAAAATAACATCTTGTGCCTGAATCACTTTATCGATAATTTTTTTAAACTTTTCTTCAAATTCTCCACGATATTTAGTACCAGCAACAATACTCGATAAATTCAATTCATAAATAATCTTATTTTTTAAAACATCAGGAACCTTTTTTTCGTTTATTCTTAAGGCAAGTTTTTCAACTAAAGCAGTTTTCCCAACGCCTGCCTTTCCTATCAAAAGAGCATTATTTTTCTCTTTCTTACATAAGGTTAAAAATAATTGTTCTAATTCTTGTTCCCTCCCTATCATTAATCTGTTTTGTTTTTTTACCAACTTATTAAAGTTTGTTAATTCATGAATTTTCTCTAATTCATTCATATAAAATTTTTCTTCACTTAACTCTTGTTGAATCTTTTCAAAAGGAACATGATATTTGTTCAATAACTCAACCGCCACACTCTCCTTTTGCATCAGCAATGCAATTGACAGTGTATTCAAAGAAACTTGTGTTTCCTTTTGCTCTTCACTCATACGCATTGCATCTTCTAATATATTTTTAACAACTTCACTATACTCCATATAAAAAGGTTGAATATCTTTTTCACCAAACAACCTCACAACATCAGTATAAATTATTTCATCATCAACATGATATGACTTCAATATTTTCGAGAGAGAGCTCTCTTTCATTTTTAAAAGAGATAAGAGAAGATGTTCACTTCCTACACTGCTATGTCCTAAATCAAAGGCAATGCTTTCCGCAATAACAATAGCTTTTTGTGCCTTTTCATGAAATCGTGTGAGCATACTACACCTCTTTTCCTTTCTATCATATGAACTCTATTTGAAATTATTAACCTTTTCTTCATATTTAATCAAATTATTAATTACCATATTTAGTAAAAGAAAAAACCAGAAATTAATAAACATATTAATCTCTGGTTATTTTTTC
>CAYSWW010000091.1:0-8990 GCA_964434915.1 uncultured Coprobacillus sp. | reverse complement strand
CTTATTTGTCATTTTCTAACATCCAATCAATATATAATCCGTAACCTGTATACACATTATTAACATCAACATGTGTCACGCATCCTATCAATTTGCCGTTTTGAATAATAGGTGAACCACTCATACCTTGAATAACACCATTTGTTAAAGATAGAACTTTTTGATCAGTAATTTCAAAAGTAATACCTTTAATAGAAGGTTTTGTTTGCTTTTCTAAATGTGTAATATTAATTTCACATTCAGTTATTGTTTGTCCGTCAAGAACAGTTAAAAAATAGGCCTTACCTTCTTTCACTTCATCGATTGAGGCTGTTGAAATAAGCACATCAGAAGATGAAATAGCATTATCTGTGTAATCACCATAGATTCCATAGCTATTATTATCAAAAATAGTTCCTATTTCAATTGTACCAATATCAGCAATTTTTTCACCAGGACTACCGTTTTGTGAAGGAATAATCTTCTTAACTGAAGAATGATAAACGAAACCTTTTGTAATAATTTGGGTATTGTCTAATGACGAATTCGTCATAATATGACCCAATGCAGCAAAATGTTGTGTAGTTGGATTATAATAAGTCATTGTACCAATACCCGTTAAGCCGTCTTGGACATATAAACCAGTAGAAAATTTATCATTTATTTTTTGAAATAGAAGAGTTTTTTTTAGTTGTTGATTATTACGTTGTAATGTTAAGGTTATCGTATTATTTTTTTCAATTTCTTTTTCAACGGTAGACATTAAATCTGATATTGAGGAAACACTGACACCATTAACATGTGTAATTATATCACCTGATAAATAGCCATCTGAAGCGGGATTATATGTTTTATTGTCAATAGAAATATCATATGTTCCAGTAATCATAATCCCTTCGTAATCTAATTGGATTCCAATTGATTGTCCTCCTAAAAAAACTTCTGCAGCAAAAACTTGAAATGATTGGAATATTATACTTAAAGCGACAACAAGTGATATACTTAACTTTTTAAAAAGCAAAGCATATACACCTCCTTGTAATCATTCGATTACAATTTATTTTGGCATATATGCTTAATTTTATTCACTCAATAATTGTTTTGCGTTATTAATTGCTTCTTGTGTAATTTTCTCTCCAGAAAGCATTTTTGCAATCTCTATAATACGTTGATTTTCATCTAATAATTCAATAGAGGCTATCGTCTCGTTTTCATGTTCAGTTTTGCAAACACAATAATGATTTTGTGCTAAACAAGCAACCTGTGGTAAATGCGTAATGCAAAGAACTTGTTTATTTTGAGCAACTGCACGCATTTTATCGCCAATGCTAGATGCAACTTTTCCACTCACACCTGTATCAACTTCATCAAAAATAATTGTTTCAACATCATCATAAGTAAGAATCACAGTTTTAATGGCTAACATGATTCTCGATATCTCTCCACCGCTAGCACTTTCATTCAACAGACTTAACGACTGTCCTTTATTTGTTGAAACCATAAATTTGATTTTGTCTATTCCATATTCACTTAATTGTATTTCTTCAATATGAATTTTAAAAATAGCTTTGTCCATGTATAAATCTGCTAATTCTTTTTGAATTCTCTTTTCAAAAAGATGAATATTTTTTAATCGTACTTCATGCATTTGTCTAGCAATATTTAAAGCGTGTTTTTGATAGGCATCAGCTTGTTTTTTTAATTCATTTATAAACTCTTCGCGATGATGGATATGCTCAATTTTTTCAGAAATTTCATCCCTATATTCATAAACTCTTTCCATAGTCAGACCATATTTGCGTTTTAAACGATTAACAAGAAATAATATTTCTTGTAATTCTTCAAAACGATATTCATCAAATTGAAGACTATGATAGAGATCCATAATATTTTCATATTCATCCATCAAATGATAATAAAGATTATATAAACGATCATATGATTTTTGAAAATCACCATATTCTAAGATAGATTTCAATGAATATAAAGCATTATTCAATAAAGATAAAACGCCTTGAGATGAGTTCATCGCTTGATCAAATTGTTGGATGTTCTCATTTACTTTTTCATAATTTTGCATGACTTTGAATTCATTTTCTAGTTCATCTACTTCATTATCATTATATGATATTTGATCAATTTCATTCAATTGACTTTCTAAAAATTCAAGCTGTTCATCGCTCAAATCGTCCTCAATAGCCTTTTTCAGTTTTCTTTGTGAATCTTTATATTGTAAAAAAGCTTGTGTATAATCTTTTTTTAATTGATTTAATTCTTCGCCAGCAAATGTGTCTAATAATTCAATATGATTTTTCTCTTCAAATAACTTCTGTGTTTCAAATTGTGAATGAATATCAATAATATGTGGCATGATAATTTTTAAAGCATTGTTAGAAGCATTACGATAATTGATTTTAACAATACTTTTTCCAGATTTTAGAATTTCTTTTGTAATAACAAACTGATCATCTATCTCAATATGTAATTCATTACATATTTTTTCTAAATTGATATTCATTTCAATATTGAAGACACCTTCGATAACTGCTTTATCAGCGTTTTTTTTGATCAAATTTATAGAAGCTCTTTGACCACATAATTGTCCTAAAGCATCAATAACAATAGATTTTCCTGCACCTGTTTCACCAGTAAGCACACTCATTCCAGAATGAAAATCAATTTGCATTTTATCAATAATAATAAATGACGAAATATATAGACTACTCAGCATAATATCACCTATCCTTTAAAATGAAGATGTGCCTGTTGAACAATTTCTTCAATTGAAATGTTTTCATCTTGATTCTCACAATTTTGAAAATATCCTAAAAATTCAATATTTCCGGTTCCACCAGTAATAGGTGAATATATTAATCCTTTGATTGACATATGTGATAAATGAGCATAATTAATGACTTCTTGAATAACTCTTTGATGAATATGACCATCTCTCACTATACCATGTTTTCCAACATCATCTTTCCCAGCTTCAAATTGTGGTTTAATTAAAGCAACAAAGTAAGCTTGTTTCTCTAAAATACTCGATAATGGTGGAAAAATATGCTTTAAAGATATGAAAGAAACATCTATAGATGCAAACTGCGGTTGACCATGTTGAAACATATCTAATGTTGCATATCTAAAATTCGTTTGTTCCATTACATGAACACGGTCATCATTTCGAAGTTTCCAAGCAAGTTGATTTGTTCCTGTATCTAAAGCATAAACCTCTTTTGCACCATTTTGCAAAGCACAATCTGTAAAACCACCAGTTGAAGATCCTATATCCAACATAATTAAATCATGCAAATCTATTTGAAATATTTGAATAGCTTTTTCTAATTTTAATCCACCTCGAGATACATAAGGTAATTTTTCACCTTTAATATACAAATGTGAATCAACAGGTATTTTTGTTCCTGGTTTATCAATATAGTCAAAATCGTCTCTGACAATACCTGCCATAATAGCTCTTTTTGCTTTTTCACGAGATTCAAACAACCCTTGCTCTACACAAAGAACATCAACTCTTTCTTTCTTCACAATTTATCTCCTCTATCAACTTCAATAAATCATCTAAACTAATTTTTTCATACTTTAGTAAAGTTTCAATATCACCTTGTGGTGTATAATGATCATCAATACCAATATAATCAATTTTCATATTCATATGCTTCTTTGAATAATAATGTGCTATCATTTCACCTAATGAACCAATCATTAAATCTGTCTCATAAATAATAAGCCTTTGTTTATAATCATATAGCAAATTCAACATATTTTGATCCATCGGTTTAATAAATCTTGCATTAATCAAATTAACTTTCAATTGTTGACTTTCTATCAATTGCTTAACTTTTTCAACCTTTGAATCATAAGTAATGATTGTTAAATCATATGAAACATTATAAACGATCCATTCCCAAGTTCCAATCTTTATGGTTTCTTGAATAGATACATCTTTATCCTCAATTTCTCCTTTAGGAAACCTTAAAACATATGGAGCATCATTCAATGTCAAAGCTGTGTTAACCATCTTTTTAGCCTCTTCTGCATTTTTGGGTGTCATATAGATAATATTTGGAATAGCAGTAATAAAACTCAAATCAAAGACCCCATGATGAGTTTCTCCATCAGCACCTACAAGACCACTTCTGTCTACTCCAATTAAACAAGGCAAATTCATGCGTGCTATATCATGATTCATTTGATCATAAGCACGTTGAAGAAACGAAGAATATATTGTAATATAAGGTTTTTTATGAGCGATAGAAAGTCCAGCAGCAAAAGTCATAGCATGCTCTTCGGTAATTCCAACATCAAAACTTCGCTCAGGATAATTCTTAAAAATAGATTGTAAACAACTTCCTGAAATCATGGCAGGAGTTATAACCACAACATCATTATCATGCTTCATAATTTTTTCTACTTGCGATGCTATAATACTATTCCAACTTTTTAATATGTTATTTTTATGAACAATTCCTTTTTTATAATCGAAAGGTGAAATACCATGATAAATACCTTGTTTATCTTTTTCAGCTAAGGCATATCCCTTACCTTTGACTGTATGAACATGTATAACAACACTATGATCCATTTCCTGTGCTAAACGCAAAGCATTAAATAAATCATTAAAATTATGACCATCTACCGGTCCAATATAATCCAGGCCAAATTCTCCAAAAATGTTATCATCTAAAACACTTTCTTTAATATGATCTTTGATTTTCTTTGTGAATAAATATATTTTCTTTCCAACATTATATTTATTTAAAAAGTCGCGATAATTATTACGAGCTTTTTTATATTTAACAGACATTCTTATATCAGATAAAAGATTGCTAAGACCGCCTACATTTTGAGAAATAGACATATTATTATCATTTAAAACTATAATGACCTTTGCATCTATTGAGCCTAAATAATTAAGAGCTTCAAAAGATTCTCCACTCATAATAGCAGCATCACCAACAACACAAATAACTTCACCATCTCCATGATTTAAATCTCTACTGACAGCAATTCCGATTCCACCTGAAATAGCTGTAGACGAATGACCTGCTTCCCAAACATCGTGCGGACTTTCTCTTCTTTTCTGAAAGCCACTTAATCCTTCAAATTGCCTTAACGTTGTAAATTCTTGAGCACGACCGGTTAAAATCTTATGTACATATGATTGATGTCCTACATCAAAAATAATCTTATCTTTAGGTGAATCAAAAATATAATGTAATGCCATTGTTAATTCAACAACACCTAAATTACTAGAAAAATGACCTCCTGTTTGAGAAACACTGTGTATAATGAATTGACGTATTTCTTCAGCTAAATCTTCAAGTTCTTCAATACTTAATTGTTTAATATCTTGAGGCTCTTTAATATCCTCTATATGCATTTAACTCACCCTTTTCAATATACTCAAAAACAATTCAAGAATCAATCCATGATTAATTCGCATAGAGTATATATTTTCATGACATTGTTGAAATAAATTGTCAATCTTTTTTTGCGAAGCTTCAATTCCTAGTAGTGAAACATAAGTAGATTTGCCATTATCTAAATCACTTCCTATTTTTTTACCTAATTTCTTTTCATCTCCAATAATATCTAAAATATCATCTTGAATTTGAAAAGCAAGTCCTAAGTCAAAACCTATTTTTGTCCATTGATCATAATCATTCATATTTGCAATCATCGCAGCCAGTTGCATACTTGTGGCAATTAATTCACCAGTCTTATGATAATGTATATCATCTAATTGTGATAAGGTTACAGATTTATCTTCAAAAAGTAAATCTTGTTGTTGACCATAAATCATACCATTAACACCACTTGCTTCATATAAACGGCTTAATAATTTTAATTTTAATTGACAATCCATCTCAATATTCAAAATAACGTTCATACTCAAATTTAATAAAGCATCACCCGCTAAAATAGCAGTTGCTTCATCAAATTGTTTATGACATGTTGGTCTCCCACGTCTCAAATCATCATTATCCATTCCAGGTAAATCATCATGAATTAATGAATACGTATGAATCATTTCAATAGCGCATCCAATATCTATATATGGATGATATTCAATTTGATAACTTCTTAAAACTGTAAGGAATATAATTGGTCTTAAACGTTTTCCAGGTGCTAATAAAGAATATTTCATTGCTTCTTTCACAGCGCCATCTTTGAGTGGTGATATAAGTTCTTCTAATCGGCGATTAATTTCTTCCCGTAATTCTACCATATTCTCATTCCTCTATTTCTAAATCTTTTAATTGTCCATCTTCATAAATTTGAGCAACCTTCTTTTGAATATTCTTCAATTTTGAATCACAAATTTTAGATAATTCCATCCCCTCCTGAAATAAAGCAATACTTTCCTCTAAAGCGACTTCATTTGCTTCTAGTTGATTAACAATATCCTCTAATCTTTTAATAGCTTGTTCATATGTCAGTTGTTCCATATTTAACCCATTCCCTTCCACTTTTTAACCAATTTTTTATAATTTTGAATGCGATGCATTCTATCAAATTATTTAATTATTGCTTGATGTTGACCATCATAAAAACGAATTATAATTTCATCATGACTTTTTAAAGTTTCAACACTTTTAACCATTTGATTATCCTTATAAACTAAACTATACCCTCTTTGCATGATTTTTAAAGGGCTTAAGTTGTCTAATCCTAATAAAAGATGCTGGAATTTTGAATGATGTTGTTGAAATTTTAAATCTATACATTGTTTAAGTTGTTTTTGATAATTTTGTAATAATTGATAATTTTTTAGATCAAAGATTTGAATTTGATGACATAAACGATCCTGAAGATGTGTTAATCTTAAAATTTCATGAGAATACAAAACTTCAGGATTAGAAAAATAATAGGATTGTTGCATTCTTTTGAGTTTTTGATAATGATAATCAAGACAATGATTCATCTTATAAATCAATTGTTGATATAATTCTTGTTGATGAACTCTTAATTCTTTTTGATCAGGAGTTGCCTTCATAGCTGCCGCTGTTGGTGTTGCACAACGATAATCACTTACAAAATCACATATTGTAAAATCTGTTTCATGCCCTATACCAGTAATAATAGGTGTATGACATTCATAGATACATCTTGCTAGTGCTTCCTCATTAAAATTCCATAAATCTTCTATAGAACCGCCGCCGCGAGCCAAGATAATCGTATCAAAGCCCAAACGATCAACTTGCCTCAATGTATCAATAATAGTTAAATATGCATTTTTTCCTTGAACCGGTATTGGAAAAACAATAACTTTTGTAAATGAAAATCGCATATTTACTGTACGAATAATATCTTGCAATGCCGCTCCTTGTTTTGCAGAAAGCACAGCAATACTTTTAGGAAAAGTAGGGATTTTTTTCTTATGTGCTTCGTCAAATAATCCCTCTTGATATAGTTTTAGTTTTAAAGTTTCGTATTTTAGAAATAATTGACCAATTCCATCAGCTTCCATCGTTTTAACATATAACTGGTATTGTCCTGAAACTTCATAAACAGATACACTGGCATGAATAAAAACTTGCATACCGTTTTCTATTTTAAAATGAAGTTGTTTGGCTAATGAAGCAAACATAATTGCATTAATTTTTGAATACTTATCTTTTAAAGTGAAATAAAGATGGCCACTTGGATGTGGTCTGTAATTAGAAATTTCTCCTTTAATGTAGACACTCTGTAATGAAACATCTTGATTCATTTTGGCTTTAATATACTTATTTAAAGCCAAAACAGTTACATATTGTTTTTCCATTATATAATTTTACTTAAAACTCCATTAATAAATTTATAAGAATCATTATCACAGAAACTTTTTGCATTCAAAATGGCTTCATTGATGACTATATTTTTAGGAAGATCTGATTCAAGTAATTCACATGTTGCAACTAAAAGGATTGCTCTTTCCATTACACTTAATCTTTGAAAGCTCCAACCCTTTTTTAAATACTTTTCGATAATTTTTTGATATTGCTGAATATTCTGTAAAGTTGTTTCGACTAACCAAGTACTAAAAGTCATTAATTTATCATTTTCCGATAATCTTTTTTCTTCTTTTAAAAATGCACAAATCTCTTCTAAAGAACTACCTACAAGCAAATGCTGATAAATACCAATGATTGCTTTTTCTCTGGCGATTTGTCTGCCTGTTTTTTTCATATTTATAAAAATGCCTCCATACTCTCTAAATTAAGTCCATTTTAACACAATTTATATAAAAAATAAACAAAAGAAAAGTAAGAATACAATTCTTACTTATTCAAAGTCGACATCGTCAACGACAAGATTAATATGTTTTACTGTAACATCAGTCATTTCCTTAATAGCTAGTGCTATCTTCTCTTGAATTTCTTTTGTAGCTTTAGAAATACTGACACCATATTTAATACGAACATGAATATTCACAAAAACTTCATTATCTTTAATAGAACAAGAAACAACAGCTTTTGTTCCAGGAATAGAAAATCCCTTAGAAGTATCAATAGAAACATTTTTAATACCGCTTACAGTTTTCTTCGTAATCATATCAAAAACCTGAACATTCATCATAATTTTTCCATTTACACTGCCCTGTTCAAATGTATAATAGTCTGTATGTGCCATATATCTTACCTCTTTTCTCTAAATCTATTGTATATAAATTAGCATAAAATTACAAGATTATTCATCAACAAATTTTACTTCCACTTGATATCCATCACCCATTAAATTCAATACTTCTTTAATAACATTTGATGCATCACTTTGCGTTGCATCTTTCTTTAAAATGGTTATCTTAATTGTGCTATTATCAATTTCAACATAAGCTTCCTCATAACCCAATTCTTTTATTTTGGCAACAATACTTTTTTCTTTTTCACTTAAATTTTTCGTTTCACTTATTGTCTCCAATGCTTCATTAATAGATTCTGATGTGCTTGATTCTTCGTAAGTGGTCTATAATCAACACACTGTAAGTGAACCGATGGTTGTGAGATAAT
>CAYSWW010000090.1:7558-9014 GCA_964434915.1 uncultured Coprobacillus sp. | reverse complement strand
CTCGTTTTATAAACGAATTGATATCTATTGGCATTAGCTTCAATTTGAGTACCATCCAAATACGATCAATTTTCATAAGGTCACTAATATGAAGATTCAAATCAAAAAAGATTTCATCAATATTACAGATAAGATATTGTTTCAAAAGTCTTTCAAATGCCATATGAGAAGACCTTTCCTCTCTGGCAATAAACATCAATCAAAATAACAATATTTAGTGGTAAAGATAACTGTAATGCATTATAAATGGGACAGTTTCTATAGTTTTATTGTACTAAAAAAGATGATGTCTTTTAGTATTTTTTACTCATTCATCAACTTTTTTATTTAAATTGATCTATATTTATTTCGTTACAGCTCCTTGTTTTTTAAGTATAAACATAAATATATCTCTATATGTTTTGATGTTATTGTTTTTGATCTTCAATAGAGAAAATATAAGAAATTAGAATTCTATGTTAGACGAATCTCGACAAAATTTATAGATAATATTGTTGATAGTAATGAATACGTAATAGATCAAAGATTTTCATGATTTGATAATTAAAGTTAATTCCATCAAATTTTCCTGGAACCTTTAAAACATAATCAGAAACCTTATGATCTTCTTTTGTATAAATTGGATTTTGAGTAATCAAGACTGAAACAGCATCAATAACATTTAATTCCTGTTTAGAAGCCATAAATCCTTTCATTGCACGACCTGTTGCAGAAATGAAAATGATTAAATCATGTTTATCAAAATGTAATGTTTTATCGAAATCATGATATTGAAAAACTGGTTTTCCAAAAGTGATTAAATCAGTTTGAAATTCAACCGCAATGCTCATCGGATATAAAGCCCCAACAATAAGCACACGATGTGATTGATCAATTGATTCACATAATGTTGAAATATATTCCAACATTTCTTCATCACTACAATCTTTTTCCATATCCTTAACAAAATTTTGAGAATTAATTCCTAGCATTCTTGCTCTAATCTGATCAACTCTAGTCATATGATTAGAGACAAATCTTTCATGAAAAGCATCATAAGTATGAAAACCTAATTTTCTAATAAATTTCAAAATACTTTCTTCTGATATTTGAGCTCTTTCGACAATATCAGCGAAAGTATAATCTTCCATTTCTAAATAATGATTTACCACAAATACACAAAAACGATATTCATCATCATAAGTTAAAGCTCCATTTAAAAATTTCAATATTCTTGCTAATAAGACATCCATATTTAATCCTCCCTAATCATCTAAAGCATCTGCTTTCTTTATCACTGAAACCGACCATATCATTTAAACAAATACAATTCAATTGACCATTTTTAAAAGAACCGAGGCCTCCATCTATTCCTATTTTATCATGATAAACAGAATCATACCATACATCAAAACAATCCGATGAAGAATGTATATGGCATGTAGGGGTATGCCCAAAAATAATCAATTTATTTTTT
>CAYSWW010000090.1:0-7458 GCA_964434915.1 uncultured Coprobacillus sp. | reverse complement strand
TCTCGCATCATGATTTCCTTTGATGAGATAAATATTCTTTTGATGATGTTGTAAGAGTTCATAAATATCTAAGCTTTTAGGTCCACGATCACAACAATCACCAAGAATGAATCTTTTCTAACATCTTTAATAAGATTTTATAATGTCTATGTAAATCTGATAAAACATATGTTTTACTCGCCATAAATGTCACCTCTTATCTTTTATTTTAGCATATAATATAAAGAAATGAATCTATTTTACAAAAAATTATGAATTTAAATCGTATGGTAGTATTTGCTATTTCATGACTTTCGTATTAAAATAAAATTATGAGGAGGGAAAGTATGAGTACAAAAAAATTAGGTTTTGGTTTAATGCGATTACCATCGTTGGATCCTAATGATCCTGCAAAAATTGATATTGAACAAGTCAAAAAAATGGTGGATACTTTTATTGAAAGGGGTTTTACGTATTTTGATACAGCTTGGATGTATTGTGGTTTTCAAAGTGAAAATGCAGCCAAAGAAGCTTTGGTGAAACGTTATCCAAGAGATCAATATACTTTAGCAACAAAACTTCATTCCGGTTTTATTCAAACAAAAGAAGATCGTGATAAAATCTTTAATGAACAGCTTTCAAAAACAGGTGTGACTTATTTTGATTATTATTTATTACATGATGTTAATCGTCATTCTGATGAGGTTTATCGTCAATTAGATTGTTATCAATGGATTCAAGAAAAGAAAGCTCAAGGACTTATTAAAACGATGGGATTTTCTTTTCATGATGATGCTGAGTTCTTAGATCAGATTTTAACTGAACATCCGGAAATGGAATTTGTTCAATTACAAATCAATTATTTAGATTGGGATAGTATTGGTGTTCAATCAAGAAAATGTTATGAAGTTGCTAAAAAACATGGTAAAAAAGTCATTGTTATGGAACCGGTTAAGGGTGGAACATTGACACAAGTATCGGAAAGTGTTGAGACTTTATTTAAAAACTATCATCCTGATATGTCAGTTTCTTCTTGGGCTATTCGTTTTGCTGCCAGTTTAGATAATGTCATGATGGTTTTAAGTGGAATGAGTCATTTAGATCAAGTGCTTGATAATACCAATTATATGAGTAATTTTGAACCATTAAATGAAGAAGAATATAAGCTTATTAATCAAGCAGTTGATATGATCAATGAACAAATTGTGATTCCATGTACAGGTTGTTCATATTGTACAGAAGGATGTCCGATGAAGATTGCTATTCCTAAATATTTCTCTTTATATAATGCTGATAAGCAAGAAATCAAGGAAAAAGGATGGACACCTCAAGGTGAATATTATGCCAATTTAACAAAGATTTTTGGTAAAGCCAGTGATTGTATTGCTTGTGGTCAATGTGAAGGTGTTTGCCCACAACATTTACCAATTATAGAGCATTTACAGGAGGTTGCCGAGTATTTTGAAAAATAAAGGAGGAGTAGAAATATATCGTGTAGGTATTGATATTGGTGGAACCAATTTAAGATGTGCTATTTTTGATGAAAATGTGCAAATGGTTCAACATTATAAGACACCCAATGATAAAACAAAAAAGGCTAAAGAGAATTTAGCGGGTATGATTGCTTTTATTAAACAATTTGATGGAAAGATTCAAAGTATTGGAATAGGGTGTCCTGGACCTT
Source organism: uncultured Coprobacillus sp. (assembly GCA_964434915.1). GTDB lineage: Bacteria > Bacillota_I > Bacilli_A > Erysipelotrichales > Coprobacillaceae > CAYSWW01. Next base: position 5,795 of record CAYSWW010000090.1, on the reverse strand, counting down.
TAGATGCCCATCAAGGTATGATTTTGAATCCACCTAATTTAGTTGGTTGGGATCATTTTCCTATTGTTGAGTTCTTTGAAAAAGAAACAGGAATTCCTACAAAAATGAGCAATGATGCCAATGTTGCAGGTTTAGGTGAAGCTATTTTAGGAGCTGGTCAAGGTTATGAATCAGTCTTTTATGTGACTATGTCGACTGGTTTTGGTGGAGCCTATATTTTCCGTAATGAATTGATCAATGGAGTAAGTACTTGTGCCGGTGAAATTTATAACATGATTGTGAATGAAGATCATCATCAGCATAAAGGAACGAATGCCGGTAGTTTGAATGAACAGTGTGGTGGTTATGGTTTAGCGGTGATTGCTGAAGAAATTTTTCATCAGCCTATGACGGCTGAAAAACTTTTTGAAATGTATCATGCTGGAGATGAGAAAGCCATAGCATTAATTGAACGAACGGCGGATATTGCAGCTAAGGGTATTTCTAATGTGGGTTGTGTTATTGATCCGGAAATTTATATTGTTGGTGGTAGTATAGCGAATTTTAATCCAGATTTTGTAGAACTGGTGTTTGAAAAAGCAAAACAATATTATATTAAACCAGAGTATTTGCAATATAAATTAGCAAAGTTCTCTGATGATGCTGGTTTAATTGGAGCAGCATTACTTTAAATAACGATAATCAACGATTATCGTTATTTTTTGCACAAAAAAGTTTAATATATTAAATTTTTTATGAAATATATTAAATTTTTGTTGCAATATAATGAAAAATGTGTATAATAACATCGTATTATCTAATTATACAAAAAGTTTAGTATAACAAAACAAGAATAGGAGGACAAAATGAATATAGGAAATAAGTTAAAAGAGTTAAGAATTAGCAATGATTTAACTCTACAAGAATTAGCTTCACGTAGTGAACTGACCAAGGGCTTTTTGTCACAGGTAGAAAGAAATTTGACGAGTCCTAGTATTTCGACGCTTGAAGATATTTTGGAAGCTTTAGGCACCAATTTGTCTGATTTTTTTCAGGCTGAAGATGAAGAACAGATTGTTTTTCATATGTATGATTTTTTTATTGATGAAAAAGAGGAATATAAGATTGAATGGATCATTCCAAATGCTCAAAAGAATGAAATGGAACCTATTTTGTTGACGTTATACCCCAAACAAAAAAGTCGTGTTATGGAGAGTCATCATGGCGAAGAATTTGGATATGTTTTAAAGGGAAATGTTGTATTAGTTAGAGATAACAAAAAATATAAGTTAAAAGCAAAAGAAACTTTTTATATTAATGGGAAGAGTAGTCACTATTTAGAAAATATTGGCAATAGTGAGGCTAAGGTTTTATGGGTGACAACTCCACCAATGTTTTAGGGAGAGAAAAAAATGGAGAAAATATTAATACAATTTCGTAATATAGTCAAAGAATTTGATGGTCAAATTGTTTTAAAAAAAATCAATTTAGATATTTATGAAAATGAGTTTGTGACTTTATTAGGTCCTAGTGGATGTGGAAAGACAACATTATTGCGTATTTTAGGAGGTTTTTTAGAAGCTAATGAAGGGTCTGTTATCTTTGATGGTGAGGATATTGCGAAAAAACCACCTTATCAAAGAGAATTAAATACAGTATTTCAAAAATATGCTTTATTTCCACATTTAAATGTTTATGAGAATATTGCCTTTGGTTTAAAAATCAAAAAGATGAGTAAAGACGTTATTGATCAAAAAGTCATGAGAATGTTAAAGTTGATTGGCTTAGAAGGTTATGAAAATAAGAATGTGACTCAATTATCCGGAGGACAACAACAACGTATTGCCATAGCAAGAGCATTGGTCAATGAACCTCAAGTGTTATTATTAGATGAACCACTTGGAGCCTTAGATTTAAAATTAAGAAAAGAAATGCAATACGAATTAAAAAGAATTCAACAAGAAGTTGGAATTACTTTTATTTATGTCACGCATGATCAAGAAGAAGCTCTGACAATGTCTGATAAGATTGTGGTTATGCGTGATGGTGAAATCCAACAAGTCGGAACACCTCAAGATATTTATAATGAACCAATTAATCGTTATGTTGCTAATTTCATAGGTGATAGTAATATTATTAATGGTGTGATGTTAGAAGATTATAAGATTAAATTTGATGATCATGTATTTGATTGTGTTGATTTTGGTTTTAAAGAAAATGAACCGGTTGATGTGGTTTTAAGACCTGAAGATTTAGATGTTGTTCCAGTTGAACAAGGAAAATTAACAGGTGAAGTTTTAGATGTTATCTTTAAAGGGGTATGGAATGAAGCAATGGTAGAAACTGTCCCTGGAACAAGTGTAACAGTTAATATGCATGTGATTAAAAATAGAGATGTGATTAGTGATAAGAAGAGTGAAATGATCAGTGCGAATGATTTCTATGTGGATTTAGAAGATGTTGCTTCTTTAGATGATAAAGAAATTATTGCTCGTGCGGATGCGCAAGCATGGAATCCGGAAACAGATAGTTATATTTCTATTCATAAGATTGAATATCATATTGAGGAAAAAGAAGGAACTTATGATGTTGTTTTCTCAACAGCTTCTGGTTTAGAGGTGAAAAGAAACATCTTTGTAGTGAATCAACCATTTGTGAAAAATGAAAAAGCAAATGAAGCCATTAGTGCTTTTAACTTCTTTAAGACAGTAGATGAAATTAATGAATCTGTTACTTTAGATACAGATTTAAAGACTTGGGCAAATGCCCAAGGATGGAAATTATCTAATGAAGATGAATCCATCGATATTTATGTAGATTATGATTTTGATCCAGCAACGATTCAAGAAGGTGTTTATAAAGTCACTTTCTCAACATTAGGAAGAGAGCTAAAAGTACATACAACAAAAATGATTCAAGAAGGTCAAGTTGTCGGGTTGACTTTCTCACCTGAAGATATCCATGTCATGGAGAAAATGGGATTATAATGAAAAAGTTTTCTCAATTAGCTATTCCTTATGTGATTTGGAGCTTTATCATGTTATTCGTACCTATGGTACTGATTGCATTTTACTCTGTTACAACAAGTGGAAATAGTATTATTAATTTTACTTTTAGTTTGGAAAATTTTCAGAAATTTTTTACCGACATGGATTTCTTATTGATTTTATGGCGTTCTATTGTGATTGCTGTAAAGACAACAGTCATTTGTTTGCTTATTGGATATCCGGTAGCCTATTTTATAGCGAATTGTCATGATCGTTTAAGAAATATATTGGTATTGATGATTACTTTACCAATGTGGATTAATATGTTAGTGAGAACTTATGCTTGGATCGGGATTTTATCTGATGGAGGTATATTGTCTACTATATTAGGTTTCTTTGGTTTTGATAATGTGACTTTGTTGTATACTGAAGGAGCTGTTTTATTAGGAATGGTTTATAATTTTATTCCTTTTATGATTTTGCAGATTAATACGTCTTTATCGAAGATGGATAAATCTTTGTTGGAGGCGAGTTCGGATTTAGGAGCAAATCCTTTTTGGACATTTTGGAAGGTGACTTTTCCTTTGTCTTTACCAGGGGTTGTAAGTGGTATTTCTTTGGTTTTTTTGCCAGCGGTTAGTTCATTCTTTATTCCTAAGTTATTGGGTGGAGGTCAGTATTTCTTGATTGGAAATGTGATTGAAAACCAGTTTATTACAGTTGGAGAATGGAATTTTGGAAGTGCTCTTTCAATGATCATGGCTGTGATTATGATGTTGAGTATGTATGTTGTGAGACATATTGAAGATCGTAATTCAGGGAAAAGAAAGGAGAAGAAAGCATGAAAAAAGATAAACGTCTTTTTGGGAAGATATTAATGGGATTAATGGTTTTGTTCTTTTATTTGCCTATTGTGTTTATGATTGTCTTCTCCTTTAATTCATCTAAGTCTTTGACACATTTTACTGGTTTTAGTTTACAATGGTATCAACATATGTTGAATAATAGTTCTATGATGGAATCATTGTATACAACACTTATTATTGCAATTATAGCAACAATTGTTTCAACAATTGTTGGAACAATAAGTGCTATTGGTTTATCAAAGTCAAGAAGAGTTGTGCATGATGTTATCATGCAAATCAATGATTTACCAATTATGAATCCAGAAATCGTAACAGCGATTGGTTTAATGCTTTTCTTTATTACTTTAGGGATTGAGAGAGGTTTTATGACAATGTTATTGGCACATATTGCCTTTTGTATTCCTTATGTTATCTTAAGTGTTATGCCAAAGATTCGTTCATTGGATCCTAATTTAGCTGATGCGGCAATGGATTTAGGAGCAACACCATGGCGTGCTCTTATCAAAGTCATTGTGCCACAGATCATGCCAGGTATTTTTTCTGGGGCCTTGATTGCTTTTACAATGTCAATTGATGATTTTATTATTTCTTATTTTGTGACTGGTAGAGGAATTAAGAATTTAAGTATTATGGTTTATACGATGAGTAAGCGTGTTAATCCAAGTATTAATGCTATTTCTACATTGATTGTAGTCATTATTACGATTGTATTGATTATTGTGAATGTTGTACCAATTATTAAAGAGAAGAAAGGCATTAATAGTGATGTTATTTTACATAGTAAGAAAACACCTCGATTATTAATTGGAGCATTGGTGGTTGCAGTGATTGTTGGAGCTACAGTTATTAAAACTTCTCGTCGTACTGGAGAATATGAAGGACAGACTTTGCATGTGTATAACTGGGGTGAATATACTGGTGAGAATTTAATTGCGGAGTTTGAAGAGGCAACTGGAGCTAAGGTTGTGATGGATTACTTTGATTCGAATGAACAGATGTATATTAAGATAGCAAATGGAGAGTCTTATGATATTTTGGTGCCAAGTGATTATATGATTGAAAGATTGATTCAAGAGGATATGTTGCAGAAATTGGATAAGTCTTTATTGAATTGTATGGATTTAATTAATGATGATGTGAAAGGTTTATCTTATGATCCAAATAATGATTATTCTGTTCCTTATTTCTGGGGTACGGTTGGTATTATTTATGATACAACAAAGGTCTCAGAAGAGGATTTAGAGAATGAAGGATATAATATTTTCTTGAATACAAAATATAAAGGAGATATTTATCTTTATGATTCTGAACGTGATTCATTTATGATGGCTTTGAAGGCATTGGGATATTCAATGAATACTGAGAACGAAGAGGAATTAGAAGAGGCTTATGACTGGTTGATTACTTGTGTTAGTACAATGGGACCAGAGATTGTAACTGATGAAATTATTGATAACATGGTACAAGGGCGTAAAGCTTTAGGATTGGTTTATTCTGGGGATGCGACATATATTATGGCAGAGAATGAAGATATGGGATTCTATATGCCAGAATCTGGAACAAATTTATGGACAGATGCAATGGTTATTCCTAAGAATGCAACGAATGTTGAGTTAGCACATGAGTTTATTAATTTTGTATCTAGTTTTGATGGAGCTTATGATAATTCTTCATATGTTGGTTATACTTCTCCTAATGTAGAGGTTATGGATGAACTCAGTACGACTGATTTTGCGAATATTAATGCTTATACACCTAGAAGTGATAATGAAAATGATGAAGTCTTTAATTATAATGAGACAACAAGAAAGATTATTTCTAATTATTGGTCTAAGGTCAAAGTTGCTGCATCTAATGCTCATAATTAGTTGTATAGAAGAGAGAATTTCTAGCTAGAGATTCTCTCTTTTTTGTATGCCGGGCATGGCATATATCTAGGTGGTGCAAGTCCACTGTGGGGGCG
>CAYSWW010000089.1:0-9149 GCA_964434915.1 uncultured Coprobacillus sp. | reverse complement strand
ATTATAAAAGAAGGTTTGATTATTAAGTAGTGCTATTTATATTGACGCTTACTGTTGTCTCTTTTACTTTATTTGGCTTAACCAATACCTTATCACTATACAACAAAGAAGCGACAACTTTTCATTCTATCAAAGATAGCCAAATCGACTATATATCTATTGGAAAAACAATGACCATCAATGAAAATGATTTCTCTTATGAAGAAGATAGTCATTTATCAAAGATAGATTATCAAAATATTAAAGATAGATATCCACAATTAAACTTTATGAATACTTTTTCATCAAGCAATTATGGAACCAATTTAGACTATTATCAATATGTTCAAAACATAACTCAACTTTCTGAAGCTGAAGATTATCTTTTTTATTCAACATCACTTTCATCCTTAGGAACAATAGATCAACAAACAATCAAAGAAAACAATTTTACATTAACGGGATCTCTTCCAAAAAATAACCAGGAAATTGTCATTACAGAATTCTCTGCTAATGTTTTTAAAAATTTTGGCTATCAAATAACTGATGATAATGGAAAAGTCACATCCTACCCAATTAAATCAACACATGATTTAATCGGAAAATCATTAGAGTTAACACTTAACTCTCAAAAATATCAACTAACAATTTGTGGTACTCTTGATACACATATTGATTTAACACGATATCAACCTCTAACAGATGAAAATAATACGGGGCTTTCACAATATTACTTATCTTCAGAATTTTCAATTCTGTTCTTGAATAGCTACCATAACATTGGCTATATAAGTAATGAACTGTTAGAAACTATTATTGATAATTATCATGTTTATCCAACGCATGCAAATGGTAAGTTTTTAAATTTATTTTTAGGCGATGAATATTATCCAATTGATTTCTTTTATCATGAAAAAGATATTGACCCTTCTTTATTAATATCTTTTGAAAATAATGGTCAATTTTATATGAACTACCATCTAATCAAATATATACGAATTAATGATACTATGACATTACAAGATTACATTTATCAACAAATAACTGATCCTACAGATGAACAAGAAATGCAACAAGTCATTATGGAAGCAATAAAAACTTACAAAGATAAAATAACATCTGCAAATATCAATTTATCACTTTATGGTCAAGAATATATTGAAAATATAATCGATCAAATTGCAGGGGTATATATAGGAGATTTAAATACAGAAAGCTATGAGGTCGTTATGAAAGATGCCGCTATCAATCAGTATCAATTTCAAGCTGAAGGATATGCTCACTGTATTGTTGCTCCGATGACAGATGATGAAACTTTAAAAGATATTGTACGAAATCGCACCTACGGTACTCCTTCGTACAATGGGTGTGAAACTAACGTTTTCTTGCACGAAAATCTTGCGATTTCGTACAATCAAACTAAAGCGTCCTTTGCATCGCATAAGAGAATATATGATATTCTCCATGCAAAGCACGCCTTAGTTTCACACCCATTATATCATATACCTATGATGATGGTATAGATGAGTCAAGTTATACATTAGAAAACCATGTGACACCAATGTTATCAACTGTTAATTCAACAATTCATATTTTAAAAAATATCTTCTTTTATGTCGCTATTGGCTTTGCTGTATTTGCTTCAATTATGTTCTGTAATTTTATTGTTATAAGTATTGCAAACAAAAAACGTGAAATCGGTATTTTAAGAGCGGTTGGTGCTCGTGGTATGGATATTTTAAAGATTTTCTTAAATGAAAGTCTCATTATCGCCTTAATTAATTGGATTTTTGCAACAATTGCTTGCTTTATTGGAACACAGGCGATAAATCAATATATTAGAAATGAATTTCATATTTTGGTTACTATTCTTGACTTTGGAATAGTGCAAATTTTCTTGTTAATGCTTATTTCTATTGCTGTGGCATGTTTGGCCTCTGCATTCCCTGTTTATCGCATTTCAAAGAAAAGACCAATTGATGCCATTAAAGACAGAAAATAACGGAACTATCATTCCGTTATTTTCTACATTTCTTCTAATAATTCTTTTAATTCTTCTTCACTAAAAGTATATTGTTCATTGCAGAACTGGCATTTCATTTCACAACCATGATCCTCTTCAATCATACTTTCAATTTCTGATTTCCCTACTGTCATTAATGCACTTTTCATTTTTTCTTTTGAACAATCACATTCAAAATACAAATCCTGTGATCCTAGGATTTCTACATCATCAAAGAGCATTTTTAAAATTTCTTCTGGTGTATGTCCTTCATGTATCAAAGCTGAAACTGCTGGAAAATCCTTTAACTTATCTTCAATATAAGTAATATCTTCTTCCGTTGCTTCAGGAAACAATTGAATAATAAATCCACCACTTGCTAAAATTTCATTAGTATCATTGACTAACACACCAACTGAAACAACTGAAGGTGTCTGTTCAGAAACCATAAAATAATAAGAAAAATCGTCACCAATTTCTCCAGTTTGTAAAGGCACTGTTCCAACAAAAGGTTCCTTTAATCCCATATCTTTAATGACTTGAAGAGTTCCATCATGTCCAACTGCCACTCCAACAGCAAGCTTACCTGTTTCTGGATAAGTATAGTGCACTTGAGGATTTGCAAGAAAAGCTTTGATCTTTCCATCGCTATGCGTTACGGCAATCATTGTCCCTATTGGTCCGCCACCATTGATTGTTACTGTCATTTTTTCGTTACTTTTGTTCATTGCACCCATCATAAGTGTTGCTGACATCATACGACCCAAAGTAGCAGAAGCTGTAGGCCACAATTGATGTTTTTGTCTTGCAACATCTAACAATTCAGTTGTACGGCAAGCAAAAACACGACAATTTTTAGATTGAACTATTCCTCTAACTAGATAATCTGACATTTTTAACCCCCTAAAGCAAAATAACTTAATAATGGCACTATCATACACAAAATCAAAATCACAACCAATAACTTACTCATTGTGCCTCTTTTCATTTTTTCCACCTCTACAAAAATAAGCGCAAAGCGCTTATTTCATTTCATCTAATAAATCATCATCTAAATCAACAGGATTAGGTTTCTTTGGAGCATCAGGGAAAATGATATCCTTAGGTTCATCAATATTTCCATCATGCATTTCCATCATGTGACCTGTTTCATAAAGAGATTCAATCTGTTCATTATTTAAAGTTTCATGTTCTAATAATGCTTGTGCAATAATCTCTAGTTTATCCTTTTGAGCAATAATAATCTCACGAGATTGATTATAACATTCATCTATAATCTTACGCACCTGTTGATCGATTTCAAAAGCAATTTGTCCTGAATGTGTATTACTTGTTGAAGAGTAATCACGTCCTAAGAAAACCGCATCCTGTCCCGAATCATATTTAATTGGCCCTAAATCAGACATTCCTAATTCAGTTACCATCAATCTTGCAATACGTGTTGCTTGTTCAATATCGTTGTGAGCCCCTGAAGTCACATCTCCAAAGAATACTTCCTCAGCCACACGACCACCCATAAGACCAGTGACATTTGCCATCAATTGTGTTTTTGTTTGGAAATATGTTTCCTCCTTAGGTGTCATCAAATTATATCCACCAGCTTGTCCACGTGGAATAATTGTTACTTTTTGCACTCTATTAGCATCCTCCAAAGTCAAACCAATGATAGCATGACCAGCCTCATGATAGGCAACCAAACGTCTCTCTTTTTCTGTATATTTACGAGATTTCTTAGCTGGACCACCGATTACACGATCAATCGCTTCATCTACATCATCTAAAGTAATTAATTGATGTCCTTGTCTCACAGCCAATAAAGCTGCTTCATTTAAAACATTCGCTAACTCAGCCCCAGAAAATCCTGGTGTACGTTGAGCAATGTTATCAAAATTAACATCTGGTGCAAATCGTTTATTTCTTGCATGAACACGTAAAATATCTGCTCTTGCACGTCTATCCGGATTGGCAACTTGAATTTGACGGTCAAAACGTCCTGGACGTAGCAAAGCTGGGTCCAAAACATCAGCACGGTTCGTTGCAGCTAAGATGATAATACCTTCATTTCCATTAAATCCATCCATTTCGACAAGTAATTGATTCAAAGTTTGTTCACGTTCATCGTGTCCACCACCAACACCTGCTCCTCTTTGTCTACCGACTGCATCAATTTCATCGATAAATATGATACAAGGGGCATTTTGTTTTGCTTTCTTAAACATGTCACGAACACGTCCAGCTCCAACACCGACAAACATTTCAACGAACTCTGATCCAGAAATAGAATAAAATGGAACATTGGCTTCTCCAGCCACAGCTCTGGCAAGCAAAGTTTTTCCTGTCCCTGGTGGCCCAACTAGTAAAACACCTCTTGGGATTTTTGCTCCCATGCTGACAAATTTCTTAGGGTTTTTCAAAAACTCTACCAATTCTGTCAATTCTTCTTTTTCTTCATCAGCACCTGCTACATCAGTAAATCTTGTTTTACTGTCTTTTTCAAGTTTTGCACGTGAATTCCCAAAATCAAAAGCTTTGGCATTGGCTCCACCGCCACCACTAATACTTCTCATTACAAAAAACATAACACCAATAAGTAAAATATATGGCAGAATACTTAATGCAATATCCATTAACATATTTTCACTTTTGGCATCTAACACACTGACAGTAATATCTTTATCAGTTGTCAATTGCAATAAAGAATTTAATTCTTCGTCTGTCTTAGGTATATTTGTCTTAAATGTATAAATGACTTCTTTTCCATCTTCAGTTGTTGTATACTGACCTTCTACAGTCGTAACATATGTTCCTGGCATTACTGTTAATTGATCAATCTCTTGTGTATCTAAGATTTCAATGAATTCTGAATAACTAATGCTTGAAGATCTTCCTGAACTCATTAAAGGAATCAAAGATGATAAAAGAATAATCACAGCAATCCAAGGTAAAATTGCCTTCAATAAACTCTTATTCTTGTTGTTCATAAATTCTCCTTTATTATTGATAACATTCTTCTTTTAAAATACCCACATATGGTAAATTTCTATACTTTTCGTTATAATCTAATCCAAATCCCACTACAAAAGCATTAGGAATTTCATACCCAACGTACTTTGCTTCAATAGGATATTCACGACCTTCTTTTTTATCCAACATTGTTACAATTTCAACAGAAGCCGCACCACGTTCCATTAACATTGCTTTAACAGTTGAGAGTGTCTTACCAGTATCCAAAATATCTTCAACCAGTAAAATATCTTTCCCTTTAACGTCTTGATCAAGATCTTTTTTAATAGTCACTGTACGAGATTCAACACCTTCATAACTACTGATATCCATATAATCAAAAGTTACATCAAGATTAATACATTGAGACAACTCCGCCAAAAACGGAACTGATCCTTTCAATAATCCTACTAATGTCAATTCTTTATCATGATAATCATTCATAATCGTTTTCCCAAGTTCCTTGCATTTTTGGGAGATTTCTTCTTGTGTATATATAATTTCTTTTATATCTTTATGCATCCTATTCACTCCTTGCACAATAGCGATATTATTTTATCACAAATAGATTAGGTTTTGTAGTCAAATAATCAATGTTTTTTGCAATATGTGGGACTAAAACAATTGTCTGATCTTTATTTAAAAGAACAGGCCATGTTTTTCTTTGACTCGCAGGTATTTTAGCATTAATAAACAATCTCGACAACTTTTTTGTACCTGAAGAAGTCAAAATACGATCTCCTTTCTGAATTGTTCTGATTGTAATTGGATAATCTTCTTCGTTCAAATAGACACCCTCATTAATATGTCCCTCTTTCGCCAAAGAAAAATAATCACAAACAAAAGGCTCCCATTTAACAAAGCAATAACAATATGCATCATTTTGTCTGTTTGTAATGTATATATTATCGTATTCTTTTATGAACAGATAATTAACTGGTAAATTCATTTGAATATTTGGCTTTGGACTTTTCATTTGGTGAATCATTTCCTGAATCAATAAAGAAGAAATTTGACGCGAATCAAAAAGATCATTTAAAAGCAAATAGAAAAATATATCTAATAGCTCATCAGGAATATTTCTCCAATTGATCTTCTGTTGCTTTTTGTAGTGTTGGTAATAAGGAGCAACTTTAAACTCTAATTTTTTCATTCTTTTATTATGCTCTTGTGCTCTTATTAATAACTCCTCTTTTTGCTTTTTGGTATATTTTTTTAAAACAATATTCCTAACACAATCTCTTTCAAAATCAGTTTCAAAATTTGTATAATCATCACGATAAGGTATTTGCCTTTTGCAACAAGCTTGTAGAATGTCTTGCTTTTTCATATCTAACAATGGTCTGATAATCGTCATATTCATAACCCGATTTATTTCTTTCATTCCAAGATAGTAAACTGTTTCATGTTTCTGCAATTGCATGTAAATTGTTTCTAAATGATCATCAAGATGATGTGCTAATAGAACACCATCACAATGGTGTTCTAAATAAATACTCTGATAAAAGCTATATCTAATTTCTCTTGCTTGATCTTGGAAATTCCCTTTTTGATAATCGTTCTTTTGACATTCTTTATAATAAAAAGGAATTTGATAATGATGACAATAGTTCTTTACTAAAAAATAATCTTCATCACTATCATAACGCCAATGGTAATTCACATGTGCCACATACAAATGATATCCTTTTTGACGCAATATATCTAACAAGTACATTGAATCACACCCACCTGAAACACCAATGACATAACGCAAATCTTTATGTAATAATTCTTCTTTCATATCTATCACATCCATTTATTCATTATAACAAAGATAAACAAAAAATCCCAATATTTTGGGATTATTGTTTACATAATTTCAATACTATTAATGTCATATCATCATGAATATCATCTTGATTTGCAAGATTAGTCAACAAGTTTGCTATTTCTTTTGGATGGTCCTCATCAATTAAGAACTTATTTTCTTCTAAGAATTGGCCAAAATGATTTGTAAATCCATCTGAAACAATAAAAATCAAATCATTATCAAACAATTGAACTGTTTCTTGCATTGTTTCCAAAGGTGAAACAATACCCATTGGTAATGATTGAAGTTTCACCTCTATAACCTCATAATCTCTTAAAATATAAGTTGGACAAGCCCCATATTTAACTAAAATAGCCTTGCCAAGAACCAAGTTCACTTGAATCATATCTAAAGTAGTAAACATGTCATTACGATTTTTAATCTTAAGTAGTGCATTTACTGATTGTATTGTATCTTTTAAAGAAATGCCATTTAGTATCAATTGTTTAATAACATCTAAGGTTAAAGACGAATCATCGCTGGCTTTTTGTCCCTGGCCCATACCATCACTTAACGCAAAATACTGATATTCATTCATCGCAAACATAGTATAACTATCACCACAGGCTATTGCTTCCTTAGAACATTGAGATATTCCATATTGAACATAAAAACGGGTATGATGTTTTAAAACCAAATATGTATATCCTAATTGATGCATTGGTGTTTTGAGGGTTTCAATATCTAATGTTTCATTAAGATATGTTTCAAGTATAGGAATAAATTCATTTTCTATTTCTTCTTTCGTAATTTCATAGAGTCCTATTTCTAAATAATATATGGATTGTGATTCATAATATTTTCGTAAATGTGCTATTTGAAAATGATATCCCTTCATATGTTCTATGATATGATTTTCTTCAATATAACCTATTTTTAATTGCGTTGAAAACTGATTAAAAACATCGTTTAAAAGAGAAAACTGGTGATATAAATCTTTTTTCATCGTTTGATATTCTTGTTGAACCCTATATACTTTGCTATAATCTTTTTGATAATCTTTAACCGTTTCCAAATATTGCTTTGGTTTTAAACAATAACTATATATAAAATCTTTATCTTCTTTATTATAAGCCTCTTTAAGACCTTTATTCATTAATTTTACTAAACGATTTGGTCCATACCTTTGATTATAACAGGTTTCCTGACTTGAACAATTTCGACACATATCTTCATAAATATAACCAACATACTCCAATGAATGATTATGTACAGGTGCTTCATTAAAAAGTGATGTCATTTGTTCAAACAAATGACAAAAAGAATCAACTTGTTGACTCAATTGCTGTTTCATCGTTATTTCTTGAAATGATGATGACAACAAAGGTTGTATCTTTTTAATTGGAATCAATAAAAATATTAACCCACTTAAAACAATCACTAATCCATGATATTCATATGAAAATTCAACAAAAAAAGGAACAATCAAATGAGATAAATAGTACAAACAAACAATCGTCCATTTAGAATGACATTTCACCATATAAAAGAAAAAAAGAGGAATTAAAAAAGTCAAAATATCATCCTTATATCGAATATCCATCAACAACATCAACATCGATACATAAAATAAACCTGGTAATAAATCATCTAAATATTCATGCAAGATCATAATCAGAATAAAAATTCTCACTAAAATCATCGTAATCAGTTGAGAGTAAGGTAATAAACTCATCATACAAATTAATACGACTACCGATATTGATTTTATTCTTTCATGTGTTAATAATTCTGCTTCACCATGAATAAATAAAGGAGCTAAATAAGAAAAAATCACAATATTTAAATAAGTTAAAATGGTTAATAATAGAGTTGATAATAAATCAATCTGTATATATGCATAGTAAATTCCAGAAATCAAAGTGAGCAAATAAGGTACATATCGTGATTTCATTGATTGAAACAAAACACAAAATTCTAACAATAAATACGAACCAACACATATAACGAATATCATATAAGACGTTTGCAAAAAAAGAACACTTGCTAATAGACCAACGACAAAGCTTGCCAGTGCTTGATAACCACATAAAAAACACAAATAAAAAAGGGGCATGATAAATAATAATGATGTCTTGTCAATCATGACAATAGAAAATAAAAAAGATATTAATGTTATGTAAAAAACAAACTGTATTTTCATTCTTTTCGTACGACTAGGATTTATAATCAGTTCCATAATATCACCTCTCAAAAAGCATTATAAACACTCTGAGGTAAATTATTTGTCATATTAATGCCACATTGAAGAAAATATAAAAAAGGCAAGATTTGTATGTCTTACCTTGTTTCATCATAATAATAAAAATAAAA
>CAYSWW010000088.1:0-9302 GCA_964434915.1 uncultured Coprobacillus sp. | reverse complement strand
GAAATTGTTTGCCGTGTAACTGTTACCTTTTCAGCGAGTGCCTCTTGCGAAAGTCCTCGTTGCTTTCTTAATTTTTGTATTTTCTCTCCGAGTGTCATAATGTCCCTCCTGCTACTTTGATTATGAAAAAATCATAGCAGACAAGCCGTTTTATATCTACCAACACACGCAGGAACAAACGCAATGAACCGTTGCAACGGGTAGCTATCGCCAATTTTAGCCCGTCTGTCCCTCATTTTTCGGTTCTTTGTCTTGCTCCAACTCAATCACATCCAAAATTCCACAATTCAGGACTTCACAGATACGAACCAGCGTCTCCATGCTGATATTTTTGCCCTTACCCATGTTGGCAATCATATTTGTGGTAAGACCGTCGGCAATTCGCAAGTCCTCTTTCCTCATGTTGCGCTCAACCAGCGTGTGCCAGAGGGGTTTATAGCTTATGTGCATTTATCCTCCTGCCTTTCTCCCGGTTCCGGGGTTCCTGCTCCTATTATATCAAAATTCTTGCTATCCCACAAATATTTCTTGACACAACCGCCGGTTCCGTCTGGATTGCGCTTTACCTTTCTTCTCTTGATTACATCTACTTAGCCATAAGCTGTTTCATATCTAATGGTGGATGGCATACAAGTGTCATTTTTTCATTTGTGATTGGATGATTTAGTTGTAATTGATGGGCATGTAAAGCTTGTCGGTTGATGTATGGTGAAGCTTTTCCATACAGTTTATCGCCTAAAAGTGGATGACCAATCGCTGCCATATGTACTCTAATTTGATGTTTGCGACCACTTTCAAGTGTACAATGTATTAAAGAATAATCTTGATGACTAGTAATGCATTGATAATATGTACAGGCAGGTTTTCCTGAAGCAGAGACAATCATCTTTTGGCTGTGATGACGATCACGTCCAATAGGTTTATTGATACGATGATAGTAATGATCCGGAATGTGACCTAAAACAATTGCCAAATAATCTCTTTTGATTTCTTTGTGAGCTAATCGATAATCAAGCAGAGCTTGTATGAATGAGCATTTACAAAAAATGATTAACCCACTTGTTTCATAATCTAAGCGATGAATAAAACGGACAGGAATATGATAACCTTGTTGTTGATAATAACCACTAACTAGATTGGATAACGAATCAATTTTTGTTTGATGATCAGGAAAAACTTGAATAAAAGGTGGCTTATTGACAATCAATAGGAAGTCATCCTCGTAAATAATATCTAAATTTCCATAAGTTGGTGGATACATACCATCATCTTGTTGAAAAGCTTTGACTGTTAATTGATCTCCTTTAATTAAAATCGTTGAAGGAGAAACATAGCGATTATTAACATGATATTCTTTGTTTTGTTTAAATAAATGAATCGTTTTTTTAGATAAGTGAAATGCATGAAAGAAGTCTTCAATAGAAATAGGGAATTGAATATAAAATGTGATATAAGGGTAATGAACTTTATATTTCATGATGGTTGATATACGGTAATACGGATATCAATTGTAACATCGCATTCACCTAATGTTTCTATCATATGTCTTCTTTCTTTTTTAATATGATAATAATGAGGTGTCATTTTTAAAAGATTTAAAGAATCTTCATGATTTTTTAGATGAATTGTCTTTTTAAAATCATAGCTTTCTATAACTTGAAATGGTAAACGAATATGCTCGTCTGATTTTACCTTGATTTCATCATAAATCAATTCTTTAAATTCAATCAAATGTCCACTATTCGCAGTAACATGTATCATATATCCTTTTTCTTTTAAACATCTTTTAATTTCAGCTTCATTCACTACTGTAAATAAAGCGGTTATGACATCTAAAGAATGATCTAAAATAGGAATGTTTTTAGAATTGCCCACAATCCAATAAATATTCTTGGTATATCTCGTTGCCATTTGAATACCTTGTTTAGAAATATCTAATCCATAGAAAGTCACATCATCTGGCAAAGCTTCTTTCATTTTAGCAGTATAGTATCCTTCACCACATCCTAAATCTAATATATGCATTTGAGGATGGGCATGGTTTTGAATATATTGAACAACTTCATTTAAAATGATATCATAATAACCTTGATTTAAATGGATTTGGCGACAAAGAAGGCTCTCTTTATTGTCACCAGGATTATTAGTTGCTTTATCAGGATTTAAAAGTAAATTAATATATCCTTTTTTCGCTATGTCATAACAATGATGGTGGTTACATTGATAAGTCTTACCAGTTAATATCAAGGGTTGATGACATTTTGGGCAAGCTAATTTGTGCATAGTATCACTCCTTTCGATTCATTATAACATGTTTACTTTTTGATGGGAATATTGTTATAATGAAGAAAACAAAAAGGAATAAAAACAATTGTACTCATATTGAGAAGTTGAGTACAATAAAATTGATAAAGGAGATGAAAACATGGGATTATTTTCAAAGAAACAAAAGGTAGATTATGATGCATTGTTTAAAGATAAATATAAAGTGATTAATCAATTAATGATGCAAGCTAACCAGGAGTTGGATTTTCTGGTTAAAGAATCTTTATTGGCATTGGTTGTGAAAGAATATGATGTTTTAATTGATTATATTGATCAAGGCGCTCATTTTGAAAAGGAGCATTTTATAGCTTTGAAGCAAAATGCTCAGCAAGAACTTGACACTGTTCGCCATATTAATCAGGATGAATAATGGATATTGAGATTATTCAGGCAGTTTTAGATGTTTTTTATCAAAATGGTGAATCGATTCGTTATGATATTGAACGTTTTGAAGAAGTGTTAAATGATAAAGTTCCTTATTTGATAGATGAGTGCTATTTGATTGTTTTAGGGATGAAAACAAGTGTTTATGATGCATTGATTTTTGATTGGGATATTGATATTAAAGCTTATTGTGATTATTTGAAAGAGATTTTGTCTTTGAGTGAAAGAGAAACTTTGTTTATGTTAGCTATGCTAGTACGGATTGTGAAAGAAATGGGTTATTATTTTGAAATTCCTTATTTAGATAAGTTGATTGATATAGCTTATCAAATTCAAGACAATAATCAATTGTTTTATATTGGGATGGCATATTTTAAAGGGTATGGTGTGAAACAGGATTATGAAAAAGCATTTGAAATATTTTCTGATTTATATCAGCAAGGATATAGTCAATGTGCTTATTATCTTGGATGTATGTATGAAGAGGGGTTAGGTGTTGAACAGGATATTGATCAAGCTTTATCAATATATTCGCAACATTTGGATTCTTTATGTGAATATCGTTTAGCAACATTATATATGTTGGGAAAATATGTTGAACAAGATGCACAAAAAGCTTATGACCATTATGCTTCTAGTCAAGAAAAAGAAGCTTATTTTTATCAAGGTTATTTATTAGAACAAAAAAAAGATTATGCAGCGGCCTTTGAAGCATATTATCAAGGAGCTCAGCTTTTTCAAAGTGATTGCTTGTATAAAGCTGGAATGTTTTTAAAAATTGGATTAGGTGTAGATCGCGATGAAGATAAAGCATATCGTTGTTTTGAGTATGGTTATTTTTTGTTGCATGAACAGAGTACTTTTCAATTAGCAATGCTTTTATTAGAAGGGATTTTTATAGAACAAGATGTTGATAAAGCAATCCATTATCTTAAACAGGCGTCAATGTTGAATAGTCAGGAAGCGTGTTTTATGTTAGCACGTTTTTATGGCATTGGAAAATATGTGGAAAGAAATCAACAGTTGTCTTTATATTATTATCAAAGAGGTTATGAAATTAACCGTTGAAAATTTTGCTTTTTCTAGGAACGATTACAGTACATGTGGGAGGTGAAGATATGAAGATTTATAAGAAAGGTGATGAAGTATCTTATACATTGGGAGTCTTTCCAACGATAGAACTTTTACAGACACGACCACAGGATGTTGTTAGGGTTGTTGTTCATTCTTCCATTGAACAAAATAAAGGGTATCCTTTGATTAGACAATTATGCCTTGATTATCATATTCATATTGATGTTCATGATCAAACGATTGCTAAAGTAAGTCCGAAAAATAATTGTTTTGCGATTGGTATTTTTAAAAAATATCAAACAACTTTACAAGAGGATAATCATGTTGTTTTGGTTAATCCTATGGATATGGGGAATATGGGAACAATCATGCGTACTATGTTAGGGTTTAATTATTTGAATTTAGTTATTGTGAGGCCGGCTGTAGATGTTTTTGATCCTAAAGTTATTAGAGCTTCTATGGGGGCTATTTTTTATCTTTCAATCCAATATTATGATGATTTTGAGTCATATTATCATCAATATCAGCATCATGAATTTTATCCTTTGATGTTAAAGGGGGCTAAGAATATTCATCAAGTATCCTCACATCATTTACATTCATTAATTTTTGGAAATGAAAGTAGTGGTTTACCAGATTGTTATCTTCAATATGGACAAAGTGTTTTTATTCCTCATAGTCAACAAATTGATTCTTTGAATTTATCAATGGCTTTGGGGTTGACCTTATTTTATTTTTCAAAAGAACAGTTTCAAAACCAAAGTGTTTTAAGATAAATTTCATGTTTATGAAAATTATTACATTGACTCGTAAAATATGTTACAATAGAAATCATAACAGAAAGGAAGTATAGAAATGTATAATTTTGATCAAGTAATCAATAGAAGAAACACAAATAGTTCTAAATATGATGGAGAAAAAGCGAAAGATCTTCGTATGATTCCAATGTGGGTTGCTGATATGGATTTTGAAACTTTACCTGAAGTGAAAGAAGCTTTAATGAAGAGAGCGCAACATGGAATTTTTGGATATGCTTCACCTACAGAAAGTTATTATCAGGCAGTTATCAATTGGATGAAAAAGCGTCATGATTTAACGATAGAAAAAGATTGGATTGTGACAACACCTGGAGTTGTGACAGCTTTAAAATTAGCGGTTCAAGCTTTAACACAAGAAAATGATAAAATCATGATTATGAAGCCGGTTTATTATCCATTTGATTTTTCAATTCAGTTGAATCATAGGGAAGTTGTTGAATGCCCATTATGTTTTGATGGTAAAAAGTATACATGTGATTTTGATTTGTTTGAAAAGCTTATCGTTGAAAATGATGTAAAGATGTTTATTTTGTGTAATCCACATAATCCAATTGGACGTGTTTATACAAAAGAGGAATTATTGCAGATAGGAAATATTTGTAAGAAACATCATGTATATGTTGTCAGCGATGAAATACATATGGATTTTGTATATGGACAACATCAACATATTGCTTTTTATAATGTGGATGAATCTTTTAAAGATTTTACAATTATTTGTACAGCCCCATCAAAGACATTTAATTTAGCAGCTTTACAGACTTCAAATATTATTATTGCGAATAAAGAAATTCGTGATAAATATTTAGCAGTTAAAAGTGCTGATGGTGTTAATGATCCAAATATTTTTGGTTTAGATGCTTGTGAAGCAGCATATACATATGGACATCAATGGATTGATGAATTATTAGATTATTTACAAGGTAATATTGATTATATGACACAGTTCTTTAAAGAAAGCTTACCTCAAATTAAAGTTATTCAACCTGAAGGATTATATCTTGTTTGGGTGGATATGCGAGCTTTGGGAATGCATAAGGATGAATTAGAAGACTTCATGTTAAACAAAGCTTATTTATGGTTGGATGAAGGTTATATATTTGGTACTGGTGGAGAAGGTTTTGAAAGATTTAATGTTGCTTGTCCACGTAGTGTTTTAAAACAGGCTTTAGAACAATTAGAAAAAGCTGTTCATGAGTTAAATCAATAATGCATATAAAACATAGCTTTATTTTATGAAAAATAAGGTTAAGTATGGAAATTTTTTGAAAATCAGTGTATGATATATATAAGAAAATGTAAAGGAGATTATACATATGGGATTAGTTTCAGCTAAAGAAATGCTTGATAAAGCAAAAGCAGGTCACTATGCTGTTGGTCAATTTAACATCAACAACTTAGAATGGACAAAATCAATTTTATTAACTGCAGAAGAATTAAAAGCACCAGTTATTTTAGGAGTTTCTGAAGGAGCTGCTAAATATATGACTGGATATAAAACAGTTTCTGCAATGGTAAGTGCAATGGTAGATTCATTAGGAATTACTGTTCCTGTTGCTTTACACTTGGATCATGGTAGCTATGAAGGGGCTAAAGCAGCATTAGAAGCAGGATTCTCATCAATTATGTTTGATGGTTCTCATTATGGAATTGAAGAAAACATTGAAAAGACAAAGGAAATTGTTGAATTATGCCATGCTAAAGGTGTATCAGTTGAAGCAGAAGTAGGTTCAATTGGAGGAGAAGAAGATGGTGTTGTCGGTGCTGGAGAAGTTGCCGATCCTAAAGAATGTAAATTAATTGCTGATTTAGGTATTGATTTCTTGGCAGCTGGTATTGGAAATATCCATGGTAAATATCCAGCTAATTGGGCAGGATTAGATTTCAATGCATTGGATGCTATTCAACAAGAAACAGGTACATTACCATTAGTATTACATGGTGGTACTGGAATTCCGGCAGATATGATTAAGAAAGCTATTGAATTAGGAGTTTCTAAGATTAATGTTAATACTGAATGTCAATTGTATTTTCAAGAAGCAACTCGTAAATATATTGAAGAAGGTAAAGACTTAGAAGGAAAAGGATTTGATCCTCGTAAATTATTAGCTCCTGGTGCTGCTGCAATTCAACAATGTGTTAAAGAAAAAATGGAATTATTTGGTTGCATCGGAAAAGCTTAATATTGCATGAAGAGAAGTTGAAAAACCTCTCTAAACTTAAAAGAATTACTCTTGATTGAGTAATTCTTTTAAGTTTAAAATACTGATATCAATTCTTCTTAATGTTTCTTCTTTTCCTAAAATATGCGCAATTTCTACTGCTCCACCAGGAGTTGATAATTTATTTGTTAGAGCAATCCGTACTGGCCACATAATATGTCCGTTTTTTACTTCTTTTTCTCTAGCATAATCAACAAAGAAATCTCTTAGTTTTGCATCACTATTGAAATCATGAAATTGTTCGAGTCTGTTTCTTATAAGCTTTAAGATTTCTAATGAATTTTGTGGATTGGTTTTCATCTTTTTATGAGTATAGAGTGTTGAATCAAAAGGATAAGGCTCATTAATAAAGTCTATCATATCTTTGACATCTTCTAAGCATTCTATGCGTGGCTGTAGTACTAAAGACAGTTCCAATAAATCAACTTCTCTAGTGATATCTTGATAATAAGGTAAAAGTAATGTGTGAAATTGTTCTAAACTCATGTTTCTTAAATAAACACCATTCATCCATTGTAATTTTTGTATATCAAAAATGGCAGGAGCTTTAGAAATACGATGGATATCAAATTGTTTGATTAATTCATCTAAAGAGAATATTTCACCATTTTCAGGGGCCCATCCAAGTAAAGCGATATAATTAATAATAGCATCTTTTAAGTAACCTTGTTTTCTTAAGTCTTGATAAGAAGCATCACCATGACGTTTACTTAATTTATGTGTTTCATCTTTATTTACAGGCGGAAGATGGATATATGTAGGAGTCTGCCAATGCAAAGCTTTATAAATTAAGTTATGTTTTGGAGTGCTTGATAAATATTCATTACCTCTAACAACGTGAGTAATACCCATAATATGATCATCAATTACATGTGCAAAATTATATGTTGGATAACCATCACCTTTAATAAGAATTCCTTCATTCAATGTTTGATTTTCTACTTCAATATGACCATAAACTTCATCATCGAAAGATGTTGTTCCAGTATGTGGTATTGTTTGTCTAATAACATAAGGCGTTCCTGCATTTATTTTATTTTGTATTTCTTCTTGAGTTAAATGATGACAAGGGTCATTATGATCCTCAACATTTCCTTGACAAAAGCAGTAGTGAGCTCCACCTTCTTTAATCAGTTTTAAAGCATATTGATGATAAATATCTAATTTTTGTGATTGGATATAAGGACCCTCATCATAGTGAAGACCTGTTTCATCTAAAACATCATAAATTAATTCGATAGCTCCTTTAACTTCTCTTTGCTGATCAGTATCTTCAATTCTTAAAATGAAATCACCATGATAATGTTTAGCAATTAAATAACAGTATAATGCTGTTCTTAGATTGCCAATATGCATGTAACCAGTAGGACTAGGGGCAAAACGTGTTCTAACTTTCATTTATTTTCTCCTTTACAAATCTTAAAAATCAAGTATAATATTACTTAGCTATTGGGGTATAGCCAAGCGGTAAGGCATCAGACTCTGAATCTGACATTTCCTTGGTTCGAATCCAAGTACCCCAGCCATAGTAAGATTGATTGAAAAGTATTTAACTTTTCAATTTTTTATTTTCATTGATATATTATACAAATAAAATCATAAAAAATGAATAATATTTTTCATAAAAAAAGGATTGTCAAAACAATCCTGCGTAACGAAGAATTAGTCATCATCCTCTAGATTATCTAAAGCATATTGAATACATTGGACAACAAGCTTTGTAACTGAAATTCTTTTCTGATCAGCAATACGATATAATTCATCAACTAATGTCTTTTCTAAACGGAACGTTTTATTAACATATTCCTTTTTCTCTATTTTAAATGCCATGATTAAACACCTCATTTCATACATATATTATTTGATTTTTCTTTTAAAATATACACTATATAAATTTGTGAAGATTTCATGTATAATAATAAATGAAAAATTCATGTGAAAAATAATGTGATGAGATATGTTGTAATATCAAAAAGGAGGAATGGCTAATGGATGATGATTGCAAAGTAGCATTTGATGAAGATTTGTTCAATAAGATGTTAGAGCGATTAGAGGCGACAATATCGATACTTCATCAAAGAAAAAAAGGTTGGAAAAAATGGTTTTCGAATGGTAGAGTAGAAAGGGAAATTATGAATGATCATTTTGATATGATGAATTATTATATTGAGCAGATTAGTATACATCGAAATACTTATTATTTTACACCTAAACAAAAGGAACAATATGAAAAATTCGTAAGTGATGTTAAAAAAGCATATGCAGAATATGAACAAGCTTTTAAATAAAGTTTGTTCATATTCTTAACAAAAAAGATGAAAAAAGTCTTTACACAAAAGAAAATGATGTTATACTTATATTACATGGTCCGTTGGTGAAGTGGTCAACACACTAGGTTCTCATCCTAGCATTCAGGGGTTCGAACCCCCTACGGACTACCAATGAAGAGTAAGAGAATTAGATAAGCAATAGTAATAGT
>CAYSWW010000087.1:0-9323 GCA_964434915.1 uncultured Coprobacillus sp. | reverse complement strand
AAAAGTATGTATATATTTTTTTGATGTTTTACTAAAGTTTTTAAGTCATATTTCAGTTTTTTTTATTTTTTCGAAACCAACACTATTATTTATTTTCCTTTTTTATCTTCTTTTCTTTTGGATATTATTTTGGCTAGATTTAAAAAAGAAAATACAAACGCCAATCAGTATGATGATTGCTTTATTCATCAGTTTTTCATTTTATAGTCAATATAAGATTTATGGTGAAGTGACCATGATTGATGTAGGGCAAGGGGACTGTACTTTAATCCGCTTACCTATGAATCAAGGCAATATTTTAATAGATACAGGCGGTGTCGAGAATATAGATTTAGCACAAACAACGATTATTCCTTATCTTAAAGCGATTGGTATTCAACATTTGGATTATGTTTATATTTCACACGATGATTATGATCATTGTGGGGCTTTAGAATCGTTAATGGAACATTTTGATGTCCGCTATATTATTAGAGAATATGAAGAATATCGGGAAATTGGATGTATGAAAGTAACGATGTTACAAACTGATCATGTTTATTCTGATAGGAATGATCAATCTTTAATGATGTATGTTGAGCTTCCGGCAATGAAATTGCTATTTATGGGCGATGCTTCTAAAGAAGTAGAGCGTGATCTCCAACAAAAATATAGTTTTCTGGATGTTGATGTTTTAAAGGTTTCTCATCATGGCAGTGCCACGTCATCTTCGCCAGTTTTATTTGAAATGATCCAACCTAAAATTGCAATGATAGGTGTAAAGAAAAATAATTTATATCATCATCCTGCTTAAGAAGTCATTGAAAGATTAAAGCGAAAACAGATAACGATTTTAAGAACAGATGAAGATGGCATGTTTCATCTGCGATTTTACGGAAAAGAACGTTACATTTTTCGTTGATTCATGTATAATGATAAAGGTGAGAGGTGATAGAATGAATTGTGTGATTTATGGGAATGAAAAATTTTTGATGGAACAGAAGTTAAAGAGCATCAAAAATGAATACCATATTCGTGAAGAGAATTTAAATATCATGACTTATTGGTGTCAAGAAACATCAATGTCAACAATCATTGAAGATGCTTTAACACCTCCTTTTTTAACTGAATACAAAATGATTATTATGAAGAATCCTTTGTTTTTAACAACGCAAAAACAAAAAGATGTTAGTGAAAAAGATATTGATTTATTAATGGATTATATAAAAAAAGATAATCCGTTTACTATTTTTGTGATTTATCATGATCAAAAGAATTTTGATGAAAGAAAAAAAGTTGTAAAAGCGTTGAGAAAACAGACGCGGTTTATTGAGATTGGTCTGTTAGATGACAAACAATTACTCAAAACAGTTCATCAGGCCATAAAAGCTCGACATTGTGAGATTGATGATGATGCGTTAGCTTTGTTTTTATCGCGAATGCCAAATGATCTTTTAACTGTTTCACAGGAAGTGAATAAGATTTGTTTATATAGTCATCATATTACGAAGGGTATTGTTGATAAGATGGTTACACCCCAAGTGGAAGAAAATGTCTTTGAATTAACAAAAGCCATTTTAAATAAGGAGACAGCTAAGAGTATTCGAATATACAAAGATTTGATTGTCAATAATGAGGAACCTATTAAACTCATTGTTTTGATTGCTAACTCTTTGCGTTTGCTTTATCAGGTTAAGCTTTTGGATCGTAAGGGTTATAACGATCAGGAAATTGGTAAGATTTTATCTATAAATCCTTATCGCTTAAGATATGTGAGACAGGATGGTAAAGATTTTGAAATCAAAGAAATATTACAGAAAATTGATGAATTATCACAATTAGATGTTGAGATTAAAACAGGAAAGATTGATCGTTTTAGAGGATTGGAACTCTTTTTGATAAGAATAGGAGGAAAATAACGTGGAATCATTAAAAGAACTGTATAAAATTGGTGTTGGTCCATCTTCCTCACATACGATGGGACCCAAAAAAGCAACTTTACGTATTTTAAAAATGTATCCTCAAGCTGCTCGTTTTCATGTGGATTTACATGGATCGCTAGCATTAACGGGAAAAGGACACCTTACTGATTATATTATTGAAACAACATTAGCTCCTAAGCCTGTGACTTTTTCTTTTAAGAGTGATGCTTTAGATTATCATCCTAATGGTATGATTTTTCATGTTTATGATGAAAATGATAATGAATTGAAAGCTATTGAAGTTTATTCTGTTGGTGGTGGTTCGATTTATTTTAAGGGAGATATGGAAGAGAAGTCAGTAGAGGTGTATTCACAAAAAAACATGAAAGAAATTTTGACATATGTTGATTCAAAAGGCATTTCTTTATATGATTATGTTTTAGAAAATGAAGATGAAGATATTGAGATGTATTTATATCGTATTTTAAACGCCATGTTTGATAGTGTTGAAAATGGTTTGCATAAGAAAGGAATATTGCATGGTAAGTTGCAACTAAAGAGGGTTGCAAAATCTATTTATCAACAAGCACAAAATACGCGACGTGAATCTGATCGTGAAAGATTGTTTGTGTCCAGTTATGCTTATGCAGTTGCAGAAGAAAATGCGGATGGTGGACAAATAGTGACGGCACCAACTTGTGGAGCAAGTGGTATAATGCCGGCGGTTTTATATTATTGTTATAAACAATTAAATATTGAAAAAAAACATTTAATTAAAGCTCTTGCTATTGGAGGATTATTTGGTAATGTTGTTAAACAAAATGCAACAATTTCTGGAGCTGATGGTGGTTGTCAGGCAGAAGTTGGAACAGCTTGTGCTATGGCAGCAGCTACGATGGCTTGGATTTACGAATTAAATAATTCTTTAATTGAATATGCGGCTGAAATGGGATTGGAACATAATCTTGGTTTAACTTGTGATCCAGTTGGTGGTTATGTTCAAATACCGTGTATTGAAAGAAATGGCTATGGATCATTACGGGCTTTAGATGCAGCAATGTTAGCAAAACAATTAGGTTATTTACGTAAAAATAAGGTTTCTTTTGATACAATTGTGAAAGTGATGAAAGAGACAGGTCAAGATTTGTCGAGTGCTTATAAAGAAACTTCTTTAGGAGGTTTGGCTAAGGAATTTGGTTTATCATGAGATCGTTATATATTCATATTCCTTTTTGTAAGGAAATATGCAGTTATTGTGATTTTTGTAAAGTCTATTATCGTTCTCAATGGGTTGATGCATATCTTGATCAATTACAAAACGAATTGTTTCAAAAAGCAGTTTCTCATTCTTTGTATACTGTGTATATTGGTGGTGGAACACCCTCATCTTTATCTACACTTCAATTAAAACGTCTTATGGATTTATTAAAACCGTATATTCAAGAAGCTCAGGAATATACAATTGAATTGAATCCTGAAACAATGAATGAAGAAAAGTTACATATTCTTTATGATGGTGGGATAACCCGTTTAAGCATTGGTGTTCAAACTTTTCAAGAAAAATGTTTGATCCCACTTCATCGTCAACACCGTAATGAAGATGTGTTTAGCTTGATTCAGCAAGCTAAAGCTATTGGTTTTTCTAATATATCTATTGATTTGATGTATGGTCTTCCTTATCAAACTTTAATGGATATAAAAAAAGATTTGGAAATACTCAATACTTTAGATATTCAACATTTGTCTTATTATGCTTTGATACTTGAAGAACATACGAAGTTATATATGCAAGACTATCAGCCGATAGATGAAGACATGGACATAGCTGCTGATCAGATGATTAAAGAAATTTTAAAAGATATGTCATTTGATCAATATGAAGTTAGTAATTACGCGAAAAAAGGATTTAAATCTTTGCATAATCAGGTTTATTGGCAATATGGCAATTATGATGGAATCGGATTAGGAGCACATGGTATTGTCGATGGTGTCAGATATGAAAATACGCGTTCATTAACGGATTATTTAAAAGGACATTTTCTTTTACAAAAAGAAATGATTTCGCAAAAAGAACAAATGTTTGAAATAGTCATGATGGGATTGAGGTTAATACAAGGCGTTTCTTTAGAGGTATTTTATCAACGTTTTCATGAAAACTTATTTGAAATATATAAGAAGCCGATAAAAAAATATATGGCTCTAGGTATGTTGGAAAATGAACATGGTTATTTAAAGACGACTGACAAAGGAATGGCTTTATTAAATGAAATATTAATTGACTTCTTAGATTAGATTATTGCTTGTAGGCAATGATCTTTTTTTTTGAAATAAAAGAAATTTAGCACAAAAAGGTTGACAGTGCTAAAAACATGAGTATAATGTAGTTAGCACAAGGATGAAAAGAGTGCTAAGGAGGGAAGAGGATGCTGACCGCTAGACAATTGCTTGTTTTAAAATGTATAGTTGAGGAATTTGTTGAAACGGCTGAACCAGTTGGCTCTAAGACTCTGATGAAGAAGTATCAGCTTCCTTATTCAAGTGCGACAATTCGTAATGAAATGTCCCATCTGGAAGAGGAGGGGTATCTTGAAAAAACGCATACTTCTTCAGGGCGAGTACCTTCTACAAAAGGGTATCGTTTATATGTGGATTCATTGATGCAACCAAGTATCAATGATAATGTGAAAAATCAAGTGTCTGTTATTTTAGGTGAAAGACATCGTTCATTAAATGAAATTATTCAGGAGAGTTGTCAAATATTAAGTGAATTAACACATTTAACAACAGTTGCATTAGGACCTAATTCAAGTTATGAAAAATTACAGAATATCACTCTTGTTCCATTAAACGAACATAGTGTGACTGCAATTATTGTCACTGATAAAGGACATGTTGAAAATCGTATGTTTAATGTGAAAAGTAATGCTTATTTAGAAGATTTGAAAAGCTGTGTAAATGTGATGAATGATCTGCTTGATGGAACACCGATTAATCAAGTTGCTTATCGTTTAGAGCGTGATGTGAAACCAGTTTTAAGTGCACGTATTAAAGAGCATGAAGCATTATTTAATGCTTTTTTAGAAGCATTTATGAAATTTGCGAATAGTAAGCTTTATTTTTCAGGTAAAGAGAATCTATTATATCAACCTGAATATAATGATGTGAATAAATTAAGACGATTGGTATCAGCTTTTGAAAATTCTCAATCTTGGCAGAATTTAGAACCAATTGCTTTGGAAGATGGGGTGACTGTTAGAATTGGTAGTGAGTCACCAATTGAAGATTTAAATGATGTATCAGTCATTTCGGCATCATTTAAGACAGGCAATGAGTCCAAAGGATCGATTTCAGTTATAGGTCCAACAAGAATGCCTTATGAAAAAGTCGTTTCTTTGGTTGAATATATTTCAAAAAGCTTGGAAGAAGCTTTGTTAGATGATGAAGATGAATAAAAGAGGTGAAAAAATGGCTGAAGAAGTAAAAAATGAAAATGTTGTTGAAGAAGAAACAACTGAAGAACAAGAAGTTGTAGAAAAGTCAAAAGAAGAATTATTAGAAGAACAAGTGGCTAAACTACAAGAAGAAGTAACAACTTGGAAGACTGATTATTATAAGGTTTTCGCAGATATGGAAAATGCGAAGAAAAGATTGGAGAAAGAACATCAGAATTCACTTAAATTTATGATGCAATCTTTTATCGAAGAGTTGTTACCGGTTGTAGATAATTTTGAGCGTTCATTGAATGTTCAAAATTCAAGTGAAGAAGTTCAAACTTTCTTGAAGGGTTATCGGATGATTTTTGATCAATTGATGAACATTTTGGCAAAGAATGGTGTAGAAGTGATTGAAACAGAAGGTAAGGAATTTGATCCAAATTTACATCAAGCTGTAATGACTGTTCAAGATGACAAATATGAACCAAATATGATTGTTGAAGAACTTCAAAAAGGTTATAAATTGAAAGATCGCGTGATACGTGCATCTTTAGTGAAAGTTAATGAATAAAAAGGAGGAATTTATTATGAGTAATAAAATTATTGGTATTGATTTAGGAACAACAAATTCATGTGTAAGTGTTATGGAAAATGGTGAAGCAAAAGTTATTGCTAATCCAGAAGGTTTAAGAACAACACCTTCAGTTGTTGCTTTTAAAAACGGTGAAATTGTTGTGGGTGAAGCTGCTAAACGTCAAGCTGTTACTAACAAAGATACAATTATGTCTATTAAAAGACATATGGGTACAAATTACAAAGCTAATGTAAATGGTAAAGATTATACACCACAAGAGATTTCAGCTATGATCTTACAAAATTTAAAGAAAACTGCTGAATCTTATTTAGGTGAACCAATTACTCGTGCGGTTATTACAGTTCCTGCATATTTCAATGATGCGCAAAGACAAGCAACAAAAGATGCCGGTAAAATTGCCGGGTTAGAAGTTGAACGTATTATTAATGAACCAACTGCTGCTGCTTTAGCATTTGGTGTTGATAAATTAGATAAAGAACAAAAAGTTTTGGTTTATGACTTAGGTGGTGGAACATTTGACGTATCTATTTTGGATTTGGCTGATGGTATGTTTGAAGTTTTAGCTACAGCTGGAGATAACCACTTAGGTGGAGATGACTTTGATCAAAAAGTCATGGATTGGATTGTCGTTGAATTCAAGAAAGAACAAGGCGTTGATTTAAGTGCTGATAAGATGGCTATGCAACGTGTTAAAGAAGCTGCTGAAAAAGCAAAAAAAGATTTATCTGGTATGATGCAAACACAAATTTCATTACCATTCATTTCTGCAGGTCCAGCAGGTCCATTACATTTGGAATTGACATTAACGAGAGCTAAATTTGATGAATTAACAAAAGATTTAGTTGCTCGTACTGAAGGACCAGTTAGACAAGCATTGAATGATGCTGGAATGTCTCCAAATGAAATTGATCAAGTATTATTAGTTGGTGGTTCTACTCGTATAATTGCTGTACAAGAATCTGTAAAGAGATTATTAGGAAAAGATCCAAATAAATCTGTAAACCCAGATGAAGTTGTTTCTATGGGTGCTGCTATTCAAGGTGGAGTTATTGCCGGTGATGTTAAAGATATCGTATTATTAGATGTTACACCATTATCATTGGGTATTGAAACAATGGGTGGAGTAATGACTGTATTGATTGAAAGAAATACAACAATTCCAACTACAAAATCACAAATTTTCTCTACTGCTGCAGATAACCAACCAGCTGTTGATATCAATGTCTTACAAGGTGAAAGATCAATGGCAAAAGACAATAAACAATTAGGTTTATTTAAATTAGATGGTATTGAACCAGCACCAAGAGGTGTTCCACAAATTGAAGTTACATTTAATATTGACGTTAATGGTATCGTTAATGTTAAAGCAAAAGATATGAAGACTCAAAAAGAACAATCTATTACAATTCAAAACTCTTCAGGGTTGAGTGAAGAAGAAATTGACAGAATGGTTAAAGAAGCTGAAGCTAACAAGGCCGAAGATGAAAAGAAACGTAAAGAAATTGAAACAAAGAATAAAGCTGAACAAATGATTAATGAAATTGATAAAGCATTAGCAGAGCAAGGAGATAAGATTGATGAAAATCAAAAATCTCAAGCAACTGCTTTAAGAGATGAATTAAAGAAAGCTTTAGATAATAACGATATTGCAACACTAGAGTCAAAGATGTCTGAATTAGAACAAGTTGCACAACAAATGGCATCTTATCAATATCAACAATCACAAGGTGCTAATTCTAATACAAATTCAAGTACTTCAAATGATGATGTCGTTGATGCAGATTTTACAGAAAAAAATTAGTTTCATAAAGCCAAGGCTGTGCCTTGGTTTTATCTAGTCAAGAGGTGAAAATATGGCAGATAAAAGAGATTATTATGAGGTGCTAGGCATTAGTAAAGATGCAAGTGCTAATGAAATCAAACGTGCGTATCGAAAAATGGCAAAAAAATATCACCCTGATGTGAATAAAGAAGCTGGTGCTGAAGAAAAGTTTAAAGAAATACAAGAAGCTTATGATGTTTTATCTGATGAAAATAAGAAAGCTGCATATGATCGTTATGGTCATGCTGCATTTGATCAGACTGGAGGCTTTGGTGGTGGAACCGGTGGATTCGGTGGATTCGGTGGATTTGAAGATGTCGATTTGGGAGATATTTTCGGATCATTCTTTGGTGGTGGTTCAACACGTCAAAGAAAAACAGGTCCATCACGTGGAGAAAATCGCTTTGTTCAATTAGAAATTGATTTCATGGATGCTATTAAAGGTAGAAAAACAGAAATCAAGATTAATTTTGATGAACAATGTCCACATTGTCATGGAACTGGTGCTAGAACACTTAATGATGTGCAAACATGTTCACGTTGTGGTGGTACAGGAACAATTCGTACTCAACAACGTTCTCCGTTTGGAACATTTGTGAATCAGACAACGTGTCCAGATTGTCATGGAACAGGGAAAATCATTAAAGAGAAATGTCCACATTGTAAGGGGCAAGGATATGTCAATAAGTATAAGACAGTTGAATTGAATATACCAGCTGGTATCAATACACATCAGCAATTGCGTGTTCCAGGTAAAGGATACCGAGGTACAAATGGTGGCGAAAATGGTGATTTATATGTAGAAATTTACGTTAGGCCACATCAGCATTTTACACGAGATGGAAAGAATATTTATGTGACAGTTCCTATTTCAGCGGTTGATGCAACATTGGGATGTGAGGTTGATGTTCCTACTGTTTATGGGGATGTGACTTTAAAAGTGCCTGAAGGTACACAACCAGGGACAACATTACGTTTAAAAGGAAAAGGTGTAAAAGATTTACGTAATGAAACTTATGGTGATCAATTTGTAAAAATTGATGTTAAGATTCTTACAAAATTATCAAGAGAAGAAAAAGAGCTTTATACTAAATTAAAAAAAGCATCAAAAAAAGAATCCATCTTTGATCAATTTAAAAAGGGATTCAAAAGATAATGCATGTAAAACAGGAAGATAGTAAGCTTAAAAGCTTGTATCTTCCTTTATTGTAAAAAAAACATGTGCTATGTGCATGGTCTAAAAAAGCTTTAAGCGATGGTGAGAAAAAACCTCCAATGATATAATGGGTGTGAAATGTGGCTGGCAACCACAAATAGAAATCAAAGGAGATATCTCAATGAAAGATGATAATACATTATCACATACAACATATAATTGCAAATAATCATACCAAAATATCAAAGAATGGTGATATATAATAAATTGAAAAAAGACATAGGAATGATTTTAAGACCATTGGCAAAGATAACCATATCACAATTCCACCAAAATATAGCGTCTAATCATTTATGGTGTATTCCCGTCTTTAGAGACTATCACTAGATTTTTTAGACTAAATTTAAAATCAAAA
>CAYSWW010000086.1:0-9328 GCA_964434915.1 uncultured Coprobacillus sp. | reverse complement strand
TTTTATATTTTTAAGAAATCCTTGTAAAAATAGTCATATATTATCCATAAAAAGTATGTTATGATTATCTATATAAAATGAGTAGGTGTACATATGAAAAGGTGCAAGAACAAATCAGATTAGGACATGTTAATATTTCACCTAACCATTGGTAATAAAGAAATTATTTTTAAACATGTTTTTAATTTGTTTAACGCATATAATTTTGTGATGAACCTCATTATGAAACTTTGCAAAGAGTGTCTTTTTCTTCTGCTAGGAAATGGAGTGCGAGTGAATTATATCAAATGGGGACGATTATTGGAGTGCACCTGAGTTTGTTTTGCCTAAGTACTAGTTACTTGAAAAAGTTGAACAGGCGAAACATGAAGGAGCTCGTGTTTTATTCTTTGCTCATTACTCTGATTTTGAAAGTTTTCAAGATCATTTTAATGAAACGATACCATTTATTATTCATGATCCTTTAAGAAGTGATGCTAAAGAAGCAATTCAATTTTTTAAAGAAAATGATGTCCAAGTCAAGGTTATTTCTGGCAATCCTCCTATCACAGTTAGTGTTCTAGCGAAGCAAGCAGGTATCGAGCAAGTGGAGAAGTATGTTAACAACACTTAAGAGTGGTAAAGATATCGAAGAAGCTATTTTAAATTATAATGCGATTGGTAGAGCAAGTCCTAGACAAAAATTTCGACAAAAAGTAACAAGGGTGATGGTGTGAATGATGTTCTGGCTTTAAAAGATGCGGATGTTTCTATTGTTATGAAATTGGGGTCTGATGTGGCAAAACAAATAGCGCAATTTGTCATCATTCATGGTGAACTAAAAACAATGGGTGATGTTGTTAAAGAAGGGCAATTAGATATTCATAACGTTATGCGTTCAGCTTCTATGTATTATTTAAAAACGATTTATACATTCGTTATTGCTATACTGGGAATATGCCTTATCCTTTTACCCTTTTTCAAATGAATTTATTAGATAATTTTATTGAAGGATTTCCTTCATTTATGATTTTATTTGAAAGAAACATTGATAAACGAAAAGAATCTATAAAAAATATACAATAAGATATTCCTTACCGAATGCC
This sequence comes from uncultured Coprobacillus sp., assembly GCA_964434915.1. Lineage (GTDB taxonomy): Bacteria > Bacillota_I > Bacilli_A > Erysipelotrichales > Coprobacillaceae > CAYSWW01. The sequence goes on along the minus strand of CAYSWW010000086.1, from coordinate 8,243 downwards.
ATTGTTGTTATTATTTTAAAATTACTTGCTTCATATTTATCATGAGAACGAAATGAATTTTTTACGATTTATATTTTTAATAGCTTTAATTTCTATACATATGATATATCGTATATATTTATATAGAGGCTTTGTTTTGGTTAATGATGTGATTGGATTAATTTTGGCAATGAGGTTGTTTTGGAAACTCTTAGAACTGGAACCAATAAATCGAATATTATTCCAGTATATATTGATTACTGTGTTGATAGGATTATTTATTGTAACAGTGTTATCACGATGGATTTGTCATTATTTAGATATGCATTAAAAAGAATAGTTGGTGATAGACATGAAAAAAATAAAAGAAGTGATTATTGTTGAAGGAAAAACAGATACGGCTATTATTAAGAAGTTATTTGATGCTGACACGATTGAAACACATGGTCTTGCGTTAGATGAAAAAACACTGCATTTTATTGAAGAAACAGCTCAGAAAAGAGGAATTATTGTTTTAACTGATCCCGATTATCCCGGAATGAAAATTCGTAATAAAATTATGGAGCGGGTTCCTTATGCAAAACATGCTTTTGTTGATAAAAAAGATGCAATTGGAGAAAAGAAACTAGGTATTGCTGAAGCAAGAGAAGATGCGATTATCAAAGCGATTGAAAATGTTGTGACTTTTTCACAGAATGAAGAGTCTATCAGTTGGCAAGATTTTATATCTTTAGATATTATTGGTCATAAGCAAAGGCGATTACAGATATATGATACTTTTCATTTGGGATATGGAAATGCCAAAACATTATTTAAAAGATTAAATTTGGTTGGTATTACAAAACAGGATATTATTGAACAGTGTGGGGGATATCATGAATGATGAGAAATTAGGAAAAACTATATCATATGCATTACGTCATCATCCTGAACAATTTGGATTAGAATTGGATAATGAGGGTTGGGTAAATATAAGTGATTTATTGTTATCTCTCAGCAAACAGTATGGTGAAATCAGTGAGAATGATATGATAATGATGATATCACGTTCTGATAAAAAAAGATATGAAATTAAAGATGGCAAAATAAGAGCCGCTTATGGACATTCATTCACAGATAAAATAAAGAAAACGCCAATACAACCACCTCAATATCTTTATCATGGAACGGCTAGACGTTTTCTTAAATCAATCCAAGAAAAAGGGCTATTACCTATGAAAAGGCAATATGTCCATTTATCGGATGATCAAATGACAGCTCTAGAAGTAGGTTTACGACATGATCATAAACCGATATTACTGAAAATTGAAGCTAAAAGAGCATATGATGATGGTATTATGTTTTATCGAGGAAATGATCAGATATGGTTATCTGATGCCATTCCATCAAAATATATGACAATATGACTTATTTCTATTCTTTGGTAAAAAGATAACCTTTTTGATTAAGAGCATCAATAATTTTTTGATAGACATCTTCATTAGAACATTGAATGGTGTGCAAATGTAAACCATCAGTAAGCTGACTTAAAGGAGTTGCATTTTCATGATTCATTCTTTCTAAAAATTGATCAACATCATAGCGAGAAGAGATGTTATATGCTTAACAGCAATAGTATGAAGACAAAGGCTATTGGTTTCATTAAGAATATAGCCTCTTGGAGTTTCAATAATTTTGATTCCACTTGCTCGTAATAAAGCAATATCTCCTGCCGTCTAACACTAAAAATGGAAGCTAATTGACTGGCAGAAATAGGTTTTTCGCTTTTTTGAATCAATTGCATGACTTGTTGTCTTTGATCCACGGTTAATCACCTCTTTTTGCATTATAAAACATTTCAAGTGGAAAACAAATAAGTATAATGAGTAAAAATGGCTGAATTATTTTTTCTATTTTTGAAATAATTCAGGAAAAAGACGAAAATAAGATATATTTATAAAGAGGTGGAAATATGGAGTTAAGTATTTTATTAATGCAGCAAATCTGTCAATTATTTATTATGATTTTCTTTGGTTTTCTTTTGGTTAAAACCAAGGTATTAAAAGCAAGTGATAGTCAGCCTATATCAAAATTAATTTTATTTGTTGTTTCTCCTTGCGCAATTATTAATTCTTTTGCGATTGAATTTACACCTGATAAGTTAATTGGCGTTGGTTTAGCTGCCTTGGGAGCATGTCTTGTTCATATTATCTTTATTCCCTTAACTGAAGTTTTATCACGTATTTTTGGTTTTGCTCCAATTGAAAAAGCAACCATTATTTATTCCAATTCAGGCAATTTAATTATACCTTTAGTGAGTGCTATTTTGGGACAGGAATGGGTCTTATATACAAGTGGATATATGGTGGTACAAACAATTCTGTTATGGACACATGCTAAGAGTCTTGTATGCAATGAAAAATCTTATGATCTTAAGAAAATATTTTTAAATATTAATATGATTGCGATTTTTGTAGGAATTTGCTTATTTTTGTTTAATATTACATTACCAAATATTGTCATGACAGCAGTTGAAAATGTTGGTGGAATGATTGGATCACTTGCCATGATTGTAATTGGGATGTTGATTGGCGAAATGAGTTTTGTTAATGTTGTTAAAGAAAAACGTACCTATTTCATTTGCCTTTTTAGATTAGTTGTTTATCCTTTAATTATTGTCTTATTATTTCATTTAACAGGTTTGACACACATTACACCAGATGCTTCACAAATCTTTTTAATTACGATTTTAGCAGCAAGTGCACCTGCTGCAGCAACCATAACACAATTTGCTCAACTTTATCATAAACATCCAGGTTATGCTAGCGTTATGAATGTCATGAGTGTTGTTTTTAGTATCATAACTATGCCTTTGATTGTTTTGGTTTATCAACTTTTATAAAAATGAGGCTTTATTCCTCTTTTTATTTTGTCAAAATATAATAATCAAATGATAATTGAAGAAAAGTTTGTATCTGTTGATAAATAGATGGATATAGTTGATAGACTCTTCCTTGATCTTTAATAAATAGGTTAGTATATCTTTTTTGCATGTATTTGTCGATAGTTTTCATTAACTTGATGTTTTGATGTATAAATCTTTGAATATTGTGTATATTGTTGCCACAGTTTTTTATCTGAGAAAATTCTTGAATGAATGGTGGTATTTCATTATGATAAACAGGTCATCACTGTTGCATCAAATCACATCCTTTTATCAATCATTAACATAAAGATGATGTCATTTTGACATCATCTCATTGTTTTTATATAATGAGAGTAGGTGAAATTATGAAGGATATTGCGACAAAAGCAAATACGATGTATTTGTTAGAAAAATATAATTTGAAAGCATCGAAAAAATATGGTCAAAATTTTTTAATAGATTTAAAAACAATACAACGTATTGTTGAAAGCACACATATTAATAAGGAAACATGTGTGATTGAAATTGGACCGGGGATTGGAGCTTTGACTGAGCAGTTAGCTAAACAAGCGAAGCATGTTGTTTGTTATGAGATTGATGAAAGATTAAAGGATGTGCTGGCTGAATCTTTAAGTGAATTTGATTCAGTTGAGATTATTTTCCAAGATTTTTTAACAGTTGATTTAAAACAAGTTGTTGATCAGCTTAAACAGAGCTATTCTCAAGTATGTATTGTAGCGAATTTGCCTTATTATATTACAACTGATATTTTAGAACATATTTTGGTTTCGGGAGCATCGATAGATCGTATTCATGCAATGGTACAAAAGGAAGTGGCTATAAAATTAACGGATTCATCTTTTAAAAGTCCGTTGACTTTTATGATTGAAAGTTTAGGAAGAATTTCAATAGATATGGGTGTATCAAGATATGCTTTTGATCCGGCACCAAGAGTAGATAGTGCAATTATTTCTATTACGATTGAAAAGCCTTTTCATAAAAATTTAATGCCATTATTGAAACAAGCTTTTCAACAAAAAAGAAAAACAATATATAATAATTTAAAAGGTTTATTTTTAGAAAATACAAAAGAAATTTTAGAAAAATGTCATATTGAAGAAAGAAAAAGACCGGAAGAATTAAAAATAGAGGATTATATTACCTTAACAAAATATATGTAAAATCATATAATATTATGGTGATTTGATGAATATAGGTGATTATGTTGTAAGAAAGAAATATAATCATGATATTTTATTTGAAATTTTTGATATCAGAGATGGTATCTATTATTTAAGAGGGGTCGAGTTAATACTGATTGCGGATAGTGAATTAGCTGATTTAGAGTTAAGTGAAATACAGCCTCGTATGGAAGATGATTTTACGTTGGAAAGGCATCCCATAATTAGAGGGAAAGTTTTACATCTTGATGGTGATCAAAAATATTTAAATATGTGTGAGAAAAAATATAAAGAGTTGAAAATAAGAGCTGATTGTTATTATATGAAAGAAAGTGAAATGAAAAACTGTGTTGTTGAACTGTTAGAGAAACATAAACCACATATTTTGGTTATTACAGGACATGATGCTTTGAGGAGAAATCAGGATAAAACAGAAATCAAAAACTATCAACATTCGCAAGATTTTGCAGAAACGATTCGCCGAGCTCGTACTTATGAAGATGATAAAGATGCTTTAATTATTATAGCTGGTGCTTGTCAGTCATATTATGAATTGTTATTGGCGAGTGGAGCTAATTTTGCTTCAAGTCCCAAACGTATTAATATTCATGCTTTAGATCCTGTTTTTATAGCAAGTTTGGTGGCTAATGAAAGTGTTAGAAATTATTGTGATATTGAAGACATTATCGATCATACATCACATAAGCAAAGTGGTATTGGTGGAATAGATACAAGAGGCGTGGCGAGGAAGATATATCCAACGAAAGGGTGAGATAATGAAAGTAAGAGCATATGCAAAAGTGAATTTGGCTTTGGATGTCGTAGGGAAAAGAGCAGATGGTTATCATGAATTGGAGATGATTATGGCACCGATTACTTTACATGATTTGATTTATATTGATCGTATAGATCAAGGTATTGAAATTGTTGCTAATACGTATAGAATACCAACTGATGAAAGAAATATTATGTATAAAGTTGCGAAGATATTGATAGATCGTTATCATATTCCTTTTGGTGTTAAAATCAAAATTTTTAAACATATACCGACACAGGCGGGATTAGCAGGTGGTAGTGCTGATGGAGCTGCTGTTTTAAGGGCAATGAATCAAATGTTCAAATTAAATTTATCCTTGCATCAATTGGCGGAAATTGGCAAAGAAGTTGGTGCAGATATTCCTTTTTGCATTTATGAACAAATGGCATTAGTGAAGGGTATTGGTGAAAAATTAGAGTTTATTGAAAGTGATTGGTCATGTTATTTGTTGTTGGTGAAACCTAAGAAAGGTGTGCCTACGAAACAATCATTTGGAAGGTTAGATTTAAAAACGGCTTTACATCCTGATATCATGAAGATGAAAAAAGGAATAGAAGAACATGATGATCAGATGATTATAGAGAGTCTAGGGAATACTTTAGAAGCACCTTCAATGAAAATTGTAAAGGATATTCAACGTATTAAACAAGAGATGATAGAATTAGGGTTTGATGGTGCATTGATGTCGGGAAGTGGTTCTTGTGTTTTTGGTATAACAAAAGACAAAACAAAACTTGAGGAAGGATACAAATATTTTAAAAATAAATATCCGTTTGTGCGAATGACTGAAATTCTGCATAAAGAGAAAGAAAAATATTGAAAATGAGATAAGTATTTCTTCTTTTCTCTTTTTTTTTAGTATAATTTTTGTTAGAATAGTGGCGATAAGGAGAGTGTGAGATGAAAGTATATGCTATCGTTTTAGCGGCTGGCAAAGGAACACGCATGAAATCCGAAAAACCGAAGGTTGTCCATGAAGTTCTTTATAAACCAATGATTAATCATGTGGTTGATGAATTAAAGGCACTAGGTGTTGATGAAACAATTGTTGTTGTTGGACACGAGGCAAAACAAGTGGAAGCTATTGTGGATGATGTGACTTTTGTTTATCAAAATGAACAGTTGGGAACAGGACATGCAGTATTACAGGCCAAAGATGTTTTAGCTGATAAAGATGGAATGACACTTGTATTATGTGGAGATGCTCCACTTATTCGTCAGGAAACTTTACAGGGATTTATCAATTATCATCAAGAACATCAAAATATGGCGACAGTAATGAGTGCGGATTGTGATCCTTTAACTCATTATGGACGTATTATAAAAGTTGATGGTCAAGTGAAGGGTATTGTTGAGTTTAAGGATTTATTGGATTCTCAAAGAGATATTACAGAAATGAATACTGGAGAATATTGCTTTGATAATCGCATTTTATTTGAAGCTTTAGAAAAGGTAACAAATGAAAATGCACAACATGAGTATTATTTAACTGATGTGATTGGAATTATGAATCAAGCTGAATTCAAGGTTGATGCTTATAAGATTGATGATTTCAATGAGGTTGGTGGAATTAATGATCGTGTTGCTTTGGCTGAAGCAACACAGATTTTAAGAGATCGTATTAATAAAGAACATTTGATGAATGGTGTGAATATTATTGACCCTGCTAATACTTATATTGGTAGAGATGTTAAAATTGGAGTTGATACGACAATTGAACCTGGATGTATTTTAAAGGGTCAAACAGTTATTGGTAACAATTGTCATATTGGTCCTTATTGTGAATTCACTAATGTTGAAGTTAAAGATAACGTAGAGATTAAATTCTCTGTTTTAAGTGATTCAAAGATTGAAAGTGGTGTGGATATTGGTCCATATGCAAGATTAAGAACAAATTGTCATATTATGGAAAATGCTCATTTAGGGAACTTTGTAGAAATGAAAAAAGCTTTGTTTGGTAAGGGAAGTAAAGCGTCTCATTTGACTTATGTGGGTGATGCAGAAGTTGGAGAAAACGTGAATTTGGGTTGTGGAACGATTACTTCAAATTATGATGGTAAGAACAAATCACTTACAAAAATAGGTGACAATGCTTTTATTGGATGTAATTCTAACTTGGTTGCTCCAGTGACAATTAAAAAGAATGCTTATATTGCAGCTGGATCAACAATAACAAGAGATGTTGAGGAAGATGCAATGGCAATTGCCAGAGCAAGACAAGTCAATAAAGAGGGTTATAGTAAGGTATTAGAAAAAGTGCGTATGCAAGAATATGAAAAAAGAAACAAGGAGAATAAGAAGTAAATATGAAAAATAATATCACTATCTATGCTTTATCATCTAGTCAGGATTTAGCGAAATCTATTGCGATGACCTTAGGAACAGAAGTTGGAAAGAGTACGGTTCATCATTTTGCTGATGGTGAAATTTTAGTGGAAATAGAAGAATCAGTGAGAGGAAAAGATGTCTTTATTGTTCAATCAACATCTAATCCGGTTACTGAACATTTGATGGAAATCTTAGTGTTAACTGATGCTTTGAAAAGAGCTTCAGCAAAAGAAATTACAGCAGTTATCCCATATTTTGGGTATGCAAGACAAGATAGGAAGGCAAAACCAAGACAACCTATTACATCTCGTTTGGTTGCTGATTTATTAACAGTAGCAGGTGTTGATAGAGTTGTGACTGTTGATTTACATGCTAGACAGATTCAAGGTTTCTTTGACATTCCGGTAGATGAAATGGAAGCATTGCCTTTAATTTGTAGATATCTTGAAAGCAAGAATATTGAAGATTTATGTGTTGTATCTCCTGATCATGGTGGGGCAATACGAGCAAGAAAGATGTCTGAATCATTAGATTGTCCAATGGCTATTATTGATAAGAGAAGACCGAGACCAAATGTTGCTGAAGTCACAGGAATTATCGGAGATGTTGCTGGAAAGAATTGTGTAATTATTGATGATATGATTGATACTGCGGGGACAATTGTCGCTGGAGCATCAGTTTTAAAAGAAAAAGGTGCAAAAGATATTTATATCGCATGTACGCATGGAGTGTTATCTGGACCAGCAGCGCAAAGATTACAAGATTGTGTAGCAAAAGAAGTCATTATTACTGATACAATTGCTATTCCTGAAGAAAAGAAATTTGATAAATTGGTTCAAATTAGTGTTGCTGAATTATTAGCACATACTATTGAAAGTATTGAAAACAATTTGCCAGTAAGTGATGTATTTAATCAATATAAATTCAAATCAATTAGAAAAGAATAAATCATTTAAAGTCAATATAGCAATATATTGGCTTTTTTTATCTATAAAGAATTTGGATTCGTCAGAATATGAAAAGAAAAAGATAG
>CAYSWW010000085.1:0-9632 GCA_964434915.1 uncultured Coprobacillus sp. | reverse complement strand
TATTATCTCACAACCATCGGTTCACTTACAGTGTGTTGATTATAGACCACTTACGTCTATCTTTAAAACAAACTTTATAATTTTGAAGATGTACTTTTTAAAGTAATTTCTTTAAATAGATAAAGAGGAACATCTATCAAGATAGTTCCTCTTATTTCTAGAATAGGATTCATTGAATAAAACAGAGATATTAACAATTAGACAGTTAATAAATCTTTTTCTTTTATTTTTGTTAACTCATCAATTTTCTTAACATATTGATCAGTTAATTTCTGTACTTTCTCTTTACCACGTTTTTCTTCATCTTCAGTTAAACCAGCTTTTTCAACTTCATCATTTGCCGATCTTCTAATATTACGTAAAGCAACTTTTGCTTCTTCAGCATATTTCTTAGCTTGCTTTACATATTCCATACGACGTTCTTCAGTTAAAGCAGGCACATTAATTCTAATAACTTCCCCATCATTTTGAGGTGTAAGACCTAAATCAGCTTCATAAATTCCATGTTCAATATCTTTTAATGTACTTCTATCATATGGTTTAATTAATAATTGACGTCCTTCTACAACAGAAATACCTGCAACTTGATTTAAAGGCGTTTTTTCTCCCCAATACATAACTGAAACACGATCTAACATTGTTGGGTTTGCGCGACCAGTACGTACACTAGAAAGATCATACTTAAAAGATACAATTGATTTTTCCATTTTTTCTTGAGTTTCTTCTAAAATTAAGTTTAACATTTTATTCACCTCCCTTTGAAATAATAGTACCTATTTCTAGACCCTCACAAGCTTTCGCTATATTACCATCTTCTTGCATGTTAAAAACACACAAATCGATGTTATTATCTTTACATAAAGTAATAGCTGTTTGATCCATAATTTGCAAGTCTTCGTTCAAAACATCAGAATAAATGATACGATCATATTTCTTTGCATGAGGATCCAACTTAGGATCAGAAGAATAAACACCATCAACACCATTTTTAGCCATCAAAATAACATCAGCACCAATTTCAGCTGCACGCAATGCTGCTGTTGTATCCGTTGTAAAAAATGGACTACCCGTTCCAGCACCAAAAATGACAATTCTTCCTTTTTCTAAGTGACGAATAGCTCTACGTCTAATATATGGTTCAGCCACTTCTTTCATATCAATTGCAGACAATAATCTAGTATCAACTTCAATTGCTTCTAATGCATTTTGTAATGCCATGCCGTTCATTACTGTTGCTAACATTCCCATATAGTCTGCAGCAGCTCTTTCCATTCCCATGTCACTACCTGTTTTACCACGCCAAATGTTACCACCGCCACAAACAATGGCAATTTCAACACCTAAATCTTTTGCATCTTTGATTTGTCTAGCAATATCAGCAACAACCAAAGGATTAATACCGAATTTTTGTTCCCCTGCTAAAGCCTCACCACTCAATTTTAATAATACACGATTATACTTCATATGAATCTCCTTTTTTACAAGAAAAGGGCACCAAAAGTGTCCGTCCCCGATTATTTAATTATTTAGCCATTTGAGCAGCAACTTCTTCTGCAAAGTTTTCTTCTCTCTTTACCATACCTTCGCCAACTTCAAAACGAACTATTTCTAACACTTTTCCGTTACCTAAGTATTGAGCCACAGTCTTATCTCCATCTTTAATAAATGCTTGATCAACTAAACACATTTCTTTTAAGTTTTTATTTAAGCGTCCTTGAATCATTTTTTCAATGATATTTTCAGGTTTTGGTTTTGCACTATTTGCATTTTCTTCTAAAGCTTGTGTTTTTAATACATTTAATTCTCTATCTAATACTTCTGCAGGAATTGCACTTCTGTCAATATATTGTGGATTGATAGCGGCAACTTGCATTGCAACATCTTTTGCTTTTGTTTCATCAACACCACTTGCTTTAACTAATGCAGAAATTTTTCCACCCATATGTGAATATGAACCAAACATTTCATCATCAGTTTTTGTCATAACTGTAAATCTTCTAAAGCTTAATTTTTCACCAATTTTACCGCTCTTTTCAGCAATAACAGTTGCTAAATCTTGACCATTAACATCAATAGCCATAGCAGCTTCCATATCTGCCGGTTGATGACTTACAACAGCTTTTGCAACAGTTGCAACTAATTCTTGGAATTCAGCATTCTTAGCAACGAAATCTGTTTCAGAATTCACTTCAACAATTGCTGCTATATTACCTTCAATGACATAAGCAGTTAATCCTTCAGCTGCAATACGATCAGCTTTTTTAGCAGCTTTTGCAATTCCTTTTTCTCTTAACCAATCAAATGATTTTTCTAAATCACCATTGCATGCTTCTAATGCTTTTTTGCAATCCATCATTCCAGCACCAGTTTTATCACGTAATTCTTTTACTAATTTTGCACTAATTGCCATTTTCTTATCCTCCATTATTTTTATAAAAAAGAGAGACATAAGCCTCCCCTTTTGTTTACACTATGCTTCCGTTTTTTCTTCTTTAACTTCAGCTGGTTTGCTTACTTCAGCATTTCTGTTATTTTTAGGACGTCCAGCATTCTTATATCTAGGTCCTCTTGTTTGTTTGCTTTCTTCTACAGAAGCAACCGCATCATTCATTGAAACTTCTTTATCGTCTTCATCTTTGACGTATGCTACAGTTAAAGGTTCACCTTTTGCTTCACAAATTGCATCAGCCATTGCAGCAACAATTAATTTAACAGCTCTAATTGCATCATCATTTGCTGGAATAACATAATCAACTTCATCAGGATCACAATTTGTATCAACGATACCAAACACTGGAATACCTAAAATTCTTGCTTCAGCAACTGCATTATGTTCAACTTTAGGATCAACAACAAATAAAGCATTTGGTAATCTTCTCATTTCTTTAATACCACCTAAGTTCTTTTGTAACTTAGCTTGTTCTTTTTTTAGTAAGATTGCTTCTTTCTTTGTAAACAATTCAAAAGTTCCATCTTCTTCCATTTTTTCTAATTCTTTTAATCTTCTAATTCTCTTTTGAATTGTTTTAAAGTTTGTTAAAGTACCACCTAACCAACGAGAATTAACATAGAAACTTCCAGATCTTTCAGCTTCTACTTGCACAGCTTCTTGTGCTTGTTTTTTAGTTCCTACAAATAATACTTTTCCACCTTTAGCAACGATATCCATCATTGCAGCATATGCTTCATCAATCTTATCTGATGATTTCTTTAAATCAATGATGTAAATACCATTTCTTGCTGTAAAGATGTATGGAGCCATTTTTGGATTCCATCTTTTTGTTTGATGTCCAAAATGAACACCAACTTCTAATAATTTTTTCATTGAAATTACTGCCATTGTAACTTCCTCCTTTTCGTTTTTCCTCCATTGTTTCTAACAAAAACCACCCTCTAGGCACTCGATTTTTGAATTCACAATGTGTGTATTTCAAATACCTGTAGTATGATACCATAATATAACAAAAAAAACAAGATACAATCAAATATTTTTTTGATTACTTATTTGATACTCTTCAATAAAGCAAACATCATTTCCTTCTCATTTACAATATATCCATCAATATCATAAAAATTCATACAGTTACGTCGATAAGCTAAATCATGATGAATGATAATTCTTTTTCTTGGAGAAAAAGTTGGAATACGCATATAAAACTTTCTTAAATATCGTGGGATAAATTGCCTATAATAAAATTGTTGAAATAATAAATAACTCATAATGATAAAGGTGCTAATCTGTAAATAAAAAACAATCAAAATACATAAAGCCAAAACCGATAATTTCAAATGGAAATACAAAGCTTTTTTTAAATCCATAACGCTTTGTAATAACAAACCAATTATACGGCTACCATCTAATGGATACACTGGCATTAAATTAAATAAAAATGTCAATAAATTCATCGTAAGAAGATATTGTTGATATACACCATGAATATAATACTTTATGAAGAAAAATAAAAAAAGATGACAGCACGGTCCAGCTAAAACAACACACAGTTCATGACTAAAGGGATGAAAGTAAAAATTCTGCAAATTCAAATAAGCACCAAATGGTAAAATTTCTATTTTATCAATTTGAAAGTGAAAATAATATGCCATCACAAGATGGCATATTTCATGTATACAAACTAAAGCAAGTGCTGAAAGATACCATTTTAAATATCCACCTAGCCATGCAAAAATTAAATAGATAAGCGTTACGGGATGTACCTGACATTTAAGATATAAGTTCTTCAAATGTTGAATAATCAATTTCTTTTTCCCCTTGAGTAAATATAATCATCACTTGATCCTGATAGGTTCCTAATATAGTTGATGCATCAACTTGATCATAAAGACTTACAAAAACATCAGTTAATTGACCATAAGTAACCTCTATATTATTTTCTAAAAGAACAGTGACATATTGACCTAGCATATCTTGCTCTCCTACATAAATAACACGTCCTTTATCAAAATTTAAAACCTCATTCGTTTGATTTGTAAAATAATTACCTTCTATTTGCGTATAACCCACCTGTGAAGAGACAGTAGTCGTTGTCTCTTTATTTTGAAAAGAAAGAAAATGATTATTAACCCATGTTGTGATTTCATTAAATCGTAAATCATTAAAAATGAACTCTTTCACATATGTTCCATTTGGACTGATCTTTACATACGAACAGATTGCCACACCAACAAGCAATACGACCATACATTTAATCATACCATTATATATCTTTAAAAAATGATGATCAGTTAATCTCAGATAATGTTTTCCTTTACGCTTTTGCATTCTTTTTTTTATTTCATCTATTTCATTCACAAGCATTTCACCTCAATTAAACTTATGAAATGATGTTACAAATTATTAACCAAAAATTCTTTCAAATAAAGGTTTTCTTTTATTTTTTCGGAAAGGAACCTCTTGCCCATCCAATCTCTTTACAATCCGATCAAAACATCCATATAAACTTTCATTCTTGTTCATGTATATTGGCTTGCCTTTATTATTCGCTTCAATCATCACATGATCATCATAAACAATTCCTAACAAGGGAATTGATAGAATATCATATGCATCTTTTAAAGACAAACTTCTTCCTTTATGTATATCCTCTTCACTATATTTATTGACAATCATTTTTAAATTAGTAATATTTTGTTTCAAAAGTAGTCCTACTACACGATCCGCATCTCTTAAAGAAACAATATCAAGTGTAATGACAATAATTGCTTCCTCTGATAAACCACTCGCATACTGAAAACCTTTTTCAATACCTGCTGGACTATCAATTAAAATAAAATCAAATTCTTTTTTCAGTTCTTCAATCATTTTACTCATATATTCCAAATTTAGATTATCAAACGAAAGCGATTTACATGCCGGTAACAAATAAAGAGATTCCATTCGTTTATCTTTAACCAAAATCTGTCTTAAAGAACACTTATTTGAAATCACATCTTTCAAATCATAAATAACTCTATTTTCCAATCCCATCATGACATCTAAATTCTTTAATCCAAAATCCGCATCAATCAAACAGACACTTTGCCCATTAGCAGCCAAAGCATATCCCAAATTAATGGTTATGCTACTTTTTCCCACTCCACCTTTACCTGAAGTGATTACAATAGTTCTGTTCATAGCTATCCTCCTTCATAACTTTAATTTCATTATCTTTATAATAGATGCTTGATAGTGCAGAAGTTGTCAAATCATGCAAAGTTTTTTGATTTATCATAATTTGTGCATTTTGAAAATCATGACCATATATTTTGACATCTTCATTCATCGCAACAATTGTTCCTTTCACCGTGTTTAAAAAATAGACATTATCATTACAATATACAAAACTTCCAGGATTAACAACACCTAAAAACAATGTCTCATTTTGAATAAATATTTCATCACCATTATGTAATTGCTGACGTTGAATCATCAATTGATTCCGATGAAATGGGATTGAAATGCCATCAAAAATAACTTTCTTTTTCTCTATTAATAATGTTAACAGTTCAATGATTTCTTTTTCTTCTAAAACTCGACATCCAAAATCAAAAAAAGCTCCTGGATAAAAGCCTTCTTGTTGAAAAATAGGCTGATCCAAGAGCATATCAAGTTCTTTCAATAGACTTTCAAAAGAACAATCTTGATTCAGTTTCATCAATAAAACATCATTAATTCCTTTTACTTCAATGTTCATTATTCCACCTCTATTTTAATATGATTATAGACCCAATAGACAATAACGGATAAAATCAAATTGAATAGTAATGTAGGAAATACTCTCATTGTTAAAAAAGATAACACGCGATATCTTGTCATATTGGTAATCCACATAAGCCAATATAACACAACTTCCTGTGCAAAAATTGTCATAATGCAAAATAATGAAGATTCCAATAAAGACAAAGAGTCTAATTTAATAATATAAGAGCGAACGAACGCGATTATAACATAAATAAGTATATATATAGCTAAAGAATTGGAATAAACAATCGAATAATAAACTCCACATATTGCGGCAAAAAAATAACGTTCAGCTCCTTCAATCGTTTTTACCAACATTGTAAACATCATTAAACCTATACAAGGAAATATAGTTATTCCAACTTTGGTGTAGTTATAAGGCAAAAAATAACTTATTGTACTATCAACTACAAAACATATAAAAACTGCAATAAAGCATTTTAAAAGATAACTATCAGTCACTCTTTTTTTCATTCATCATTCACCCTTTGAACGACCGCAACATAATTCAAAGAATCAAAATTTGCACTCGGAGTTACCATACATATAGATTCAGTTGTGTCATCACTAATTGTATAATCATTCACTGTTCCTATTAAAATACCTTTTGGGCTTTTGCCACTACCGCCAAGACCACTTGTAAAAACTTTCGCATCAGCTTCTAATTCTTCAACATCACTCAATAAAGTAATACTATAACATTTTGTTGTTAAATCATAACGATTCAATAAACCATAATATTCCTGATCACCACTTAAAATCATAACTGGTAATTGAGTTTTCGGATTTTCAGAAGATAATAATGTGACTGTTGCGGAAATTTGATTTACATTTGTAACCGTTCCAATCATTCCTTGTGCACTAATAACCGCCATACCTTCTGTAACCCCACTACTCGATCCTAAATTAATTGTCACTTCGTTATTCCAACTTTCAGGATCTCTTGTAATGACCGTTGTATACTTTACATTATAATCCGTTGGTAAATAATCAATATTCATCAATTCTTTAAGTTGATTAAGTTCTGAAGTCAAAACTTCGTTATTCGCCGATTCCGTAGTCAATTTTTCCAATTCTTGTTTTAACATTTGATTTTCTTCATAAACATTTTTCATTTCCGTATATTCCTGAAATAAGTTTGTAACGTACTGAATAGGTGCCTTAATAATATAATATTCTATATTTGCAATCGTATCTTTAAAAATAATTTCAATACTTGAAGCAGAACGATTTGTGATTAATGTAATGATTGAAAAAACGACAAGAATAATCGTCACCAATACAATACGTTTATTATGTCTCTTTCCATTTTTACTTTTCTTATACAAAATATCACCCCTAGTCTGTATACATTATAATATCTCTACCCAAAAAAAGCAATCTTGACTAGGATTAATTTCTAAAGAAAAGATAAACAAGTTATTGTTTATCTCGATACTTATATAGGGCTAAAACACTATAATATTCATTCCATCCAATAATGATATGATCAATAACATCTATTGACATCATCTGGCCCAAAGCCATAAATTCTTGTGTCATCTGAAGATCCTCTTGACTTGGAGTACTATCACCGCTAGGATGATTATGTACTAAGGCTATTTTAGCACTGCTTACCTGTATTGCCTCTTTAAATACCTCTCGTGGTGTTACAACACTCATATTAATTGATCCAATAAAAAGAATTCGCTTTTTAATGACCCTATTTTTATTATCTAAACAAATAACCATAAAATGTTCCTGTTTAAGAAACATCAACTCATTTTTGACAAATTGATAAATATCTTGAGGCGAAGAAAGTACAATATATTGAGGTGTATCTTTTAATCTTTTAGCAATTTCAATAATACTCAGTATTTCAATAGCTTTTGCTTTTTTTATACCTTTGATGGCTATTAAGTCAGAATAACTAATAAATCCTAGATAATTCATCCCACCAATTTCTTTTAACAATCTTTGGGATAATTGAATAACTGATTCATCTTTATTTCCAGTTCTTAAAACCAAAGCTAGCAATTCAACATTACTCAATGTTTCAATTCCATTTGCTAAAGCCTTTTCTCTAGGGTTTTCTTCAAGTGGCAAAGATTTAATCATAAATCCCTCCATTTCCGTCCGTCTTTGTCAATCGGACACAAACATTTTATTAAAATTATTTCCCTCCAATCGTTTTTGTAGTATCCTATAAAAAAGGTGGTATACTACAAAGCACGTGGAGATGAGTAGGCAATTCTACTTTATATAGAATATCTTAAATATATAATCAGAAATCGGAGTTAATATAACCCAGTTTGAAACAGATAAGCAGCTATGCTGCTAGATCGGAGTTTCTCCTGCTCATAATAAAAGTGCCGAACAGTATCTTAAACCAATATTAATACAATGTGTATTGGTAGCCATCAAAAGTTATTTTGGTCAAAAGTATACAAGAATCAAGAAAAGAACACAAGAAAGCAATCATCACTATCGCAAGAATGATGCTTGTTAGTATTTATCACATGATTCTTACTGAAGAAAAGTTCAATCTTTCAGACTATGAATCATTTAAGAATCCAAAGCCACAAAAAGAAAAGAACAATTATACAGTTGAGACAGCACTAGAGTTTCTAAAATCACAAGGAATTGACGTATCATCAATTCAAGATATTCCTCAATAATATTCTGTTTTTCTAAGTAAAGCCGAACTTGTTTTTAAGTTCGGCTTTTTTTGTGCTTTTACTCATGATTGAGTCAAATTATTTTTCACACTTTTCCATCAGATAATTTTTCTAATAAAGAATCATATGTCATATCCGAAGAAACAACATATGTTTTCATAATTCCCTTAACTTGACTTGCATGTTCAATAATATCTTCTTCATTTTCACTCATCATTGAAATTACATAATATTGATTATCTTTCACATAATACATTCCATCAATCCCTTCCTCCTTTAATTCAGCCAACTTATTATCCTTATTACTTTCTTCTTTATAAATACCGACTTGATATGCATAAATCGTTTTTTGCGATAATGAGCATATATATGTAAAAAGAAGCATACATAACAAAGAAAATAGCAAACTTAAAATAACAACTTTTATTTCAAATTTCATCTGTCCCATCACCTAATTTAATATATGCATGGACAATGAAGAATATGAAAGGCTTATAGTCTTTCATACTTTTAATTACGCCATTCCAAACTTACCAATTTAGGAATAGAAATCCGACCATTTTTAGATGACCAAATCTTATAAATACCCGCTCCCAGCAATAAATAAATAATTGCTGTACCAATAATCGAACCGCCTTGAATCTGACATTGCTGCTGTAAAGTTAATTCTTTCATAAAATTCTCCTTTCTGTTATGAAGTGACCTTTGTCAAGTATAAATTACACATTCATAATAAA
>CAYSWW010000084.1:0-9647 GCA_964434915.1 uncultured Coprobacillus sp. | reverse complement strand
TATGGAGCCAATAAATAAAAAACTTTCTTACAAGCGCAAGAAAGTTATATCCATACGATTTGCACTCTCTACGCTGGCATTACCCAGTTCAGATAATAAGGGATAAGGTCACACCTTTCTCAGCAAAACGCACCCCTGGCTCATCTCTATTATATTCTTTTTCATAATATTCGCAAGTTATTTCGGTAAATATTTACTTCTTTTATAAACAATATTTTTGAATTATGCAATGTTTTATTCTAGTTTTTTTCTATATAAATGTTATAATAAAAAATAAGGAGGACGAAATGATATGTCAAAAGTTATTGCGGTAAATGCTGGAAGTTCATCACTTAAATTCCAATTATTTGAAATGGATGATGAGTCAGTTATTACGTCAGGTGTTATTGAAAGAATTGGTTTAGAAGATTCTGTTTTTACAATTAAATATCAAGGTAAGAAAGATGTGCGTACTGCTTCTATTCTAACTCATAAAGAAGCTGTTCAATTATTATTAGAGACATTAATTGATAAAAAAATTGTCAATTCTCTAGACGAAATCAAAGGAGTCGGTCATAGAGTTGTACAAGGTGGAGCGTATTTTAAAAAATCAGCGATTATCGATGATTATGTTATCGAAAAAATTGATGAATTAAAAACATTAGCTCCTTTACATAATCCTGCTCACTTAACAGGATATTATGCTTTTAAGGAAGCTATTCCAAATGCTAGAGCAGTTGCTGTTTTTGATACAGCTTTCCATCAGACATTAGAACCTAGATGTTATATCTATCCAATCCCATATCACTTCTATGAAGAAAATAAAATTAGAAAATATGGCGCTCATGGAACTTCACATTTTTATGTTTCTTCAAGAGTAAGAGATTTGTTAGGTAATTCTGAGCATTCTAAAATCATTGTTGCTCATCTTGGCGCAGGAGGTTCTTTATCAGCAGTTAAAGATGGCAAATGTATTAATACATCAATGGGATTTACACCACTAGCTGGAATTATGATGGGAACAAGAAGCGGTGATTTAGATCCTTCAGTTGTAGAATATATGGTAGATACTTTAAAAATAGATATGCATGAAGTTATTCATATTTTAAATAAAGAATCAGGATTGTTAGGTGTTTCTGGAGTATCTAGTGACTTTAGAGATGTTCAAATTGCTGCATCAGAAGGAAATGAAAGAGCTCAATTAGCCTTGGATATTTTCTTTAGAAGAGTTATTGCTTATATTGGTAGATATTTTATTGCTTTAGGTGGCTGTGATGCTATTGCCTTTACTGCAGGAATTGGCGAAAACTCTGCTTATGCCAGAAAAGAAATTATCAGCTTGATAAGTGAAGCTTTAGGAATTGTGATTGATGATGAAGCAAATGAAAATGGTCAAGGAGAACGTTTAATTACTAAACCCGAATCTAAAATCAAAGTATATGTTATTCCAACTAATGAAGAACTTGTTATTGCAAGAGATACAAAACGCTTATTGAATCTATAAAGAATGAGGTTATCAAAACGATAACCTCATTTTATGTTAATCTTTTTTCTTATATCTTCTCATACTTTCAAAAATACCATAAGAAAGAACACCTAATAAACAATATAACTCTAATGACATCCGATCAGAAGTGACCACAGCTTTTTCTGGTATCGCTACATTAACAAAATCTAAAGAATAAGTCTTTCCAACCCCTTCTAAGTTTTCATCAATAATCACTTTAACTACTTCATCTGATAATTGATATCCTTGAGGAGCTTGTATTTCTTTAATGTAGTAAGTTCCATAACGTAACTGATGGAATGTTGCTGTTGCATTCTCTGTATTTCCATAAACCTTTAAAAGCAGCTCTGTACAAGCTTCATCAGCATATAATCCAAAAACAAAATCTTTATATAAAATACTTTCATTTGTTTCACTATCTATTTTATGAATTTGGATATTCGTAAGAATTGGTTGATCTTTCATTTCAATCAACTGATTCACCTTGATTCCATCTTCATCTGCTTGCAAAACACGAAATTCTACTGATTCAGCTTTTTGATATCCATTAGGTGCCATCGTTTCAGTTAAAATATATGTTTTACCTTCTTCAAGCCCTGAAACTTGATGAGATTTTTCTTCAGTTATCCATTGATCAACAATTTCACCTGTCTGTTGATCAGTAATCATTAACTTAGCTCCTAATACAAATGACCCATCAACCAGATCTGTCTTTGTAACCATAACTTGCTTATCGACCATTGTTACTTTTGTCATATCTGTAGTATAAAGAAAAGTGATTGCTTCGGCTTTGACATAACCCTCTGGTGCAACCACTTCTGTTAAAGTATATTCATGTCCATAAATGAGTCCTTTAATTAAATAAGCATCAGTTCCTGAAATCCATTCTTCAACCAACTCCTTTGCCGTATTATCATATAGCGATAATTGAGCTCCTTCGATTTCATCTCCAGCAATATCTGTCTTAGAAAAATATGTCTCTGTTAATTGATTTTCAACAGATTTTTCAATTAAATATTTTGACGTCGTATTATTACTTATCGTGAATTCAAAAACTATCGGTGATTCCAATAATTGATATCCATCAATAGTTGAAACTTCTTCTAATTGATATGTTGCTCCATTTATTCCTAAAGGTAATCCTGATATCACAATCTGACCATTTTCATCAACCGTATATAAACCATCTGACTCAATATCAACAACATCTCCAGCATAATAAATCATTGAGCCATTTGCTGGATCCATGACATCTGTAACAGCCCTTAAGCAAAAAGTCGTACTACCAGCCCCATTATCTTCATCATTTTCAAAAGTCTTATGTAAAATAATCGTTCCAGTTGGTTTAATATCTGTCACATAAACAGTAATCACTGGATCACCCTCTTCATCAAATGAAAGATTTGGATTATCTGTAGAAATGCTAACTTGTACTTCATCAGCTAATAAAAATCCTTCTGGACTCTTCACTTCTACAACCGTATAGTCTCCTTGCAACAACATATTATCTAAAGCGACCATTCCATTTTCATCTGTTGTCCATTCATCCTTATTAAAGAACAATCCAACTTTCTGGCTGACATAATTGCCTTCACTATCTTTCACTTTAAATGTAGCATTCGATAATGTCACTGGACAACCATCTTCATCCTGTTTAACAATTTTTAACCATGCTTCAAATGGCGTATTATTGACAATCCTCAATTCTATTTCATTTTCTTCATCAATCGTAACAAAGAAGTCTCCACCTTTTGTATAGTTATCTGGTGTATAAGTTTCAGATACCTGATAAATACCATAAGGTACTTCATTGGAAATACCTCTTCCTGTGGAATCTGTTGTAAAAACAGAATAAGCTT
The DNA here is from genome assembly GCA_964434915.1 of uncultured Coprobacillus sp. Taxonomy (GTDB): domain Bacteria; phylum Bacillota_I; class Bacilli_A; order Erysipelotrichales; family Coprobacillaceae; genus CAYSWW01. Next base: position 6,302 of record CAYSWW010000084.1, on the reverse strand, counting down.
TCGCTTGTTCCCAACCAACAGCTTGAACTTCACTATAAAGTTTCATCGTAAATTCCACATTTTCCAATCCATTAATAACCCCACTAGTACCATTATTGCCTGTTTTGATTACTTCCAAACGACCTTTAATGACTTCTTCTTTTGATTCAACATCTTTAACTTCAACAGACTTTGTATTGGCTGTTGAAGTTAAGTCAACTACATGCGAAACATCTAAAAGATATCCTATTGAAGCCTCAATTTCTTCAATCCGATATTCTCCCATAGGCAGATTTGTCCACATAATATCTCCATCAGCATCTGTGACTTTATTCCCAATATCTCCCCAAGTTCCTTCACCAACTGTCTTGACAGAAATTACTTCATCTTTGGCATAAAGAACACTGCCATCACTAGGATTCAAGATATCTTTATTGGCTTTTAAAGCATACTGTGCCCCTACTATTGTTGCATCTCCTTGCGCTGTTTTACCTGTTTCACTGTCAATCTTACTAAGATTGATGGTTCCAGTTACTGGAGCATCATACATTTCTAAAGCATATGTCTTGCCATCCTCTAGAATGCTAGTACTGGCCGTTGTTGTTACAATGACATAATTTTCAGGATTCCTTTTTTCACGAATAGTATAAGTGCCATAGTCTAATAAACCACTCTTCGCTATACCTGTTGCATCTGTAGTAATTGTCGCCACCACAGTCGAACCACTTAAAATCTCAAATTGTGTACCAGACTTTTTAACAACTTCTTTTGTCTTATCATCCTTTTTTGTAACTTGAATATATCCTTGTTTCCATTGATTCGTTGCAGTATAAGTTACTGTTTTGTTATATTCAACTGTTACACTATGAATCGTATCATCTAAGATTAAATTTTCCGGTACAGATATCTCTTGAATATAAACAGGTCCAATCATCAATCCCGAAATAGTCATCTGACCATCTGCATTCGTTGTATATGTACCAATCGGCTTTGACATATCAGCATAATAAGATATTTGAAAAGTTGTATTTGCAATCAAATTTCCATAATTATCCTTTTTAGCTATAGTTAAATCACCTGTCCCCAATTGAACAGAAAAACTTGATTTCAATTCTGGATTATTCACTGAACCAACTGTAACCATTCTTTGAATACCTTCTCCAACACTCCAAAATACTGGTGCACATGTATGAAAAACAGCCTGATTCCAAGTTATACTTCCAGTTGATGTAGAAGTCGTTCTATCAGTTGTACTGATGGTTAAAACATTACCATTCTTACTCAATAAATAACCACTCATACTAAAATCAAAATACGCTAATACATTATTTGTATCCGTGATATTTGTAGACCATATTCCATTGCTGTAATTATCTAAAACAAGTGTTGTATCATGAAAAGATGGTAAAGTATAATAAGTTTGAATCTTTTTTACAAAATCATTATAGTACTGTTCATACAATACTTGGCTTGATGCATTCTTGAATTGAAAAATATCTTGAAAAGATGTCCATCTTCCTTTAGGATCCACTTTTTCAAAATTACCATAACGCTCTCCTGACACAATTTCCCATACTAAAGCTTGTGCTGCAACCCAACGAATATGTTCATTAGTATTAGAAGCGTCAACACCATTTCCTGGTGCTAAACCTAATAATACAGATAGAAATTCATATTTGTCATCTTTAGTTGAAGTATAACCATCACGTGTTGTATTTCTTAATATATCATACGTTTCATCATCTTGATAAATACCAGAACTTCCATTCATATTAATATGAGGCTCAATACAATAAGAATAAGAATTCCCAAGTGTCCATATAGCTTTTCCTTGATAACCTTTTTCAGCTGCCACCTGACGTCCCCCACGACTGGCATCATCTTCCCATTCACCATAATAAGTCATAATATCATCAGCAGAAATCCAAATAAGGTCCCCATCTAACCATAAATCTCTACCTAACTCATATGTTGCTGCAGAAACATTTATTAATTGTGTTGATACACATGAAAAAAGCATCAAAAATACCATACATAATTTTGCATATTGTTTTTTTCTTTTGTTTTTTAGCTTGCTCATTTTTCATCCTCCTTTACTACATTTCACTAAAAAAACATCAAGTTCTCTATCACCCCCTTTCCAAAAGAAAAGAGAATCCAATCATTTTGAATTCTCCAAAACAAAAAAAGAAATCAGTATTCTGATTTCTAAAAAAACAAACCAACAATATAACTCACAATCATTGCTACAATAGCCACAAAAACCAAACCCTTTCCTTTATAAGCAAAATAAATACCCACAAGACAACCTGCTAAAGAACTATAAACCGATTTCGTTGCATAAAAAATACTCGGAAAAGTTAATGCTGCTAAAACAGCATAAGGAACATAATACAATAATGATTTTAAAAAAAGAGAGTGTATTTCTTTTCTAAAAAAGGTTAGCGGAAGCATTCTTGGTAAATAGGTAAACACAGCCATCACAAAAACACATATCAAATAATAACTCATACAATATTCCCCTCAATTAGATAACGATAAGCTCCATATACAGCTCCACTTAAAGTTGCCAGAATCAGCTTCATACCACTTGATAGAAATTGAAACAATGGTACATAATAAAACAATATCGAAACCAAAGCACTGATGAGAACAACTTTGCCAATTTTTCTTGAACGTGATGTTGCAGGTACAATAATGGCCAAAAACATCCCATATAAAGCAATCCCCATAGCATCTTGAATAGCTTGAGGCAAAAGATTCATTAAAGTTTCCCCAACAAAAGTCCCACTGCTCCATCCAATAATAGGAATTAAAATAAAACCAAGCATAAATCGAAAAGTCAATGTTCCTTCCTGTATTGCTGCCAAACTAAAAGTTTCATCTGTAATTCCAAAAGAAATAATCATTCTCTCTATAGTATTCATTTTTTGTTCGATTTTCTGACTCAATGATAAAGACATGAAAAAATATCTAGCATTAATCATCAATAAAGTCAACGCTACTTCAAGATATGAAGCATTGGTTAACATTAAAGAAACTCCAGCAAATTGACCAGATGATGTTAAATTCGTTATTGAAATAAGGGTTGCTAAACCTAGCGGTAACCCACTCGATACAACCAAAACTCCAAAAGAAAAAGCTACTGGAAAATATCCCAGAGCTATGGGTAAACTTTTTTTACATCCACATATAAACTCGTCCATAATCTTCCCTCACATATGACATATCATACATGAAAAAAGCAAACTATTCAAATAAATTCTTTTCCACAAAATCCATTATTTCCTTTCGATCAGTTAAAACCTGATAAAAAGGCTTACGTAAATCTAATCTTTGTATATCAATTGAACGAATGTCACTTAATTGGATACGACATTGAGTTATATGTGCTTCTGTTTTTATTTTAATATCTTTTTCAAATTGAGGATTTACCGATGTAGAATCAGGTTTAATTGAGGTACATGGAATAACCAGCATTTTATATCCCATATCTTTGAGTATGTAACACCAATGTCCATCCATCAATTCTTTAGGGAAACCTCTACCTATGTTAAAATAAGCAAGATCATGGAGATGTGGTCGCTTTTGGATATGATAAAATGTCTGATCACAGTCACCGTCCTTCACCAAATGGCAATAAAAATACTCTAATTGGCTCGTCTGATGTAATAAAGCATAACTATATTTTTCAACATCATAAATACCAGATTCTTCTAATTTCTTTAATGACTTATTTATTTCCATTAAATTACTTTGTATACTCATAATAACCCTCCTATTATATATATACAAAGATTTTTCTCATTTTTCTTTTTTTTAAACCTCTTTTTTGAAATTTTTCAGAAGAATATATTAACTCACATAACTCAAACACTTCTGCAAAGTCATTTCATAAATTGCCTGATAACCATTCCAAATAATAAAAGTTTCTTTTAATTTAGCTTGCCCTCTTTCATTCGATAAATAAAGAGAAATAGAACGAAAATCAATCCGAAACATAAATGATATCTCAACCCCTAATCCACAGTCATAAAAATATCTTTTAACATTTCCATAACTTTTATCTTCAATTTTTTCAAATATTCCCATTAATTCCAAATAATCCTTAGCTGCTTGTCTATAAATACCATTATTCATTGTTTTTCCTCTAGAAAATAATAATAATAACATATGTTTTTTTCATTTTTTTGTCGAATAAATGTCACTTATTTTCGTCTATTGCATATTTTTATAATATGAAAACTATACACATTCAATTTAAGTATAATAAAGTATTGTTGAAGAAGGATATATAAAATAGCGCCTGAACTCATAGAGTTGACGAGGACCAGATTTATCGAAATATTCGGCGGATGATCTGGAGGTATGATGCTACCTAAAAGATGAACAAAAATAATGAGCAATCATTAAACAAATATCATCGGGCATCCCTTCCTTCAATAATATCAATCAATGGAGGAATTTTATATGTGTGGAATTACAGCCTATTGTGGCCATGATGAAGCCTTGCCTTTTCTTATTCAAGGCTTATCTAAATTAGAATACCGCGGTTATGACAGTGCCGGTATTACAACAATCGAAAATGGAAAACTATTAACTGTCAAATGTAAAGGTCGATTAAAAAAACTTGAAGAATTACTAGCTCACCATACGATTCATAGTCATATTGGGATAGGACATACGAGATGGGCAACACATGGTGTTCCCTCTAATCTTAATTCACATCCACATACGAATGATAATGAAACTATTTCTTTAGTACACAATGGTATTATTGAAAATTATCGTGAATTAAAAGAGGAACTTAGTCAACAAGGATATACGTTTCAATCTGAGACAGATAGTGAAGTGGTTGTTCAATTGCTTGATTATTATTATCAAGGCGACCTATTTACAGCAACTCAAAAAGTTTTGAAAAGAATAGAAGGAAGTTATGCTTTATGTATCGTTTCAACATTTGAACCAGATAAAATTATTGTTGCAAAGAAAGATAGTCCTTTAATTATAGGTAAAGCAAAACAAGCTTACGTCGCTGCTAGCGATATTCCTGCTTTATTAGAATATACTAAAGATGTTTACTTTTTAGAAGATTATGAAATGGCTATTTTAGAAAAAGATCATATATCATTTTATAATCATGAAGGACAAGTCATCACTAAAGAACTTGTCACAATCCCTTACGATTTAGAAGCAGCACAAAAAAACGGTTATGATACATTTATGTTAAAAGAAATTTACGAACAACCTCATGTTATTCAAGAAACACTGCGAGGAAGACTGAATCATGATCATATTGTCTTAGATGAATTAAAAGATATTGATTTTGCTCAATTCAATAAAGTTTATTATGTAGCATGTGGAACTGCTTATCACGCCTCATTATGTGGTTCTCAGGTTTTAGAAAGAATAACGCATTTACCAACAACTGCAACAGTAGCAAGTGAATTTAGATACAACGATCCTCTGATTGACGAAAAAACTCTTGCAATCTTTGTCTCTCAATCAGGCGAAACTGCTGATACTTTGGCTGCCTTAAGACTTGCGAAAAGTCGAGGAGCAACAACGATTGCTATTGCGAATGTTTTAGGTAGTACCATTTCACGTGATGCACATTATGTTCTATATACTTGTGCTGGTCCGGAAATTGCTGTTGCCTCAACGAAAGCTTATACGACTCAGCTTGTTTTATTGATTTTATTTGCATATTATGTAGCACAACAATTAAATCGAGAGATTGACCTGACTTTGATTCATCAATTAAACAGCATCCCTCATTATGTTGAGAATATTTTACAAGAGCATGAAATCTTTCAAAATTATGCCAAAATGTTAGAGAACTTACATGATGCATACTTTATTGGTAGAAGCTTAGATTATGCCAGTGTTCTTGAAGGGGCATTGAAATTAAAAGAAGTTTCATATGTTCATGCTGATGCATATGTAGCTGGCGAATTAAAACACGGCCCAATTGCTTTAATTGAAGAGGGTTCAGTTGTGATTGCAGTTGCTACCCAACCACATATTGCTGCCAAAACAATCAGCAATATTCAAGAAACGATTGCCCGTGGTTCCAAAGTGATTTTATTTACTACCCATGGAGAAACAGTCAACAATGTTGAAAACACATACTATTTACCAGAAGTTGAACCAACATTGCAAACTATCTTAGTCGCTATACCATTACAGCTAATTGCTTACTATACAGCATGTATCAAAGGTTGTGATGTTGATAAACCTCGTAATTTAGCAAAATCTGTCACAGTTGAATAAAGTAAAATGTTGGAATCCTTGATCCTCAAGGATTCTTTTTTAACAAAATT
>CAYSWW010000083.1:0-9677 GCA_964434915.1 uncultured Coprobacillus sp. | reverse complement strand
CAATGACTTAGTTTTATCATCTTTCTTATAGAAAGTGTTGAAAAGCAAAAATAATAAAAAATGAAGAATATTAACAAAATTATTATAATGATGATCAGATGATGAATATAAATGCGTAGAATTTATTTCAAAAACAAAGAGGAACTTGAAACTCAATTGTCTTGAAAAGTTTGATGTGGATTTTTAATTACAACCACTTATCATCAGACAGCAGGAAAAGACTTGGACACGACAGTAAAAAATCAATGAAACTTAATGATATAATGGGTGTGAATAGGGGAAATGAATGACATCGAAGAATCTAATGAAAAGATAGAATTATAATTGAGGTTGGAAGCAAGTGAAGCCAACCTTTTAATAACTCTAAGTTTTGTGGTAGAAAAGTGAGTAAATTTCTAGACCACAATATTTAGCAAGATAAGGCTGTATTACACAGCATATCATACCTCTATTTATATAAACAAATATGTTTTTTGATTTTGTATGACGATTTGACAAGGTTACTCACTATAGGTTAACTCAAGCAATATCATGACTTTATAAAATAGACATATTCAATAGCAATAAGGGTTGAATATTATACAGGATTGAGAGTAAGTGAAATTATCGCACTTCTCAAATCAAATATTCCTTTAGGAGAGTCTTTGAAAGAAGAACTAGAAAAATGGTTTGTGATGAAGAGAGTTAGTATATTCACCCTGATATAATGTTCTATATATATATATAAAAGTTGTTAAAGTATCTTTTCATTTTCATTGCTAAGACATACATTTGCTACAAATCTCGTAACAAGCGACGTTGGTTTAAAAACAACACAAGAAATAATAAGACATAGCAATATTGTGGCAACAACGAGCATATATGCACATATCAAAGATGAGCAGAAATTGAACACTCTAAACAATGTTTTTGAGACAAAAAGTGTTGAAAAGCAAAACAAAGCGAGTACAAACATTGTTGTAAATTAAAAAACGCTGATTTAATCAACAAAAAAACTCACATCATAAATGTGAGTTGATGGAAAATTGGTGCCCGAGGTCGGACTCGAACCGACATGACGCGAGTCGCAGCATTTTGAGTGCTGTGCGTATACCAATTTCGCCACTCGGGCATAAGCGAACTTGCTAGTATATTATAGTATAAACTTAAAAAAAAATCAACATAAATATTTTAAGATTTGCTATAAAAATTTTATCAAATGTTGTAAAATATGGCTATATTATAGATGCGAGGAGAGAAAATGAATATGATATCTTTACAAATAGAAATATTTTTATTGATGGCGATTGGATATATACTTGCGAAAAAAGGATATTTTGATAAAAAGACAAGAACTCAGTTATCGAATATTGTTTTAATGGTTATTTTACCTTGTTCGATTATTAAATCATTTCAAATTGAACTGACGCATGATATTTTGGTTTCTACATTTATTATTTTGGTTATCTCATTTGGAATTCAATTATTATATCATTTATTTAATCTTTTCTTATATCAAAATTTAGAACATGATAAGAAGATATGTTGTCAATATGGGACAATGGTTTCGAATGCTGGCTTTTTAGGTATGCCTATTTCGGAAGGAGTTTTCGGATCAATGGGTTTACTTTATGCATCGGTCTTTTTAATTCCTCAAAGAATATTTATGTGGTCAAGTGGATTATCATTGTTTGCGAAAAATAAGCAAAATAATGTTCTTAAACAGGTTTTAACACATCCTTGTATTATCGCTGTTTATATTGGAATTATTTTAATGGTTTTGCAATCAATCGGCATAACATTACCAACACCTATTAATAGCACGATTGCAGTTATTGCTCAATGTAATACAGCGATGAGTATGTTTGTCATCGGTGGAATATTAAGTGATGTTGATGGTCATGAAATTCTAGATAAAGATGCATTTATTTATAGTTTTTATCGCTTGATTGCGATTCCTTTAATTATTATGTTGATTTTAAGAATTTTACATGTTGACACATTGTCTGCCAATTTATGTATTCTTTTATCAGCCATGCCTGCAGCTAGTACAACGGCTATGCTAGCACAAAAATATGATGGAAATGCAATCTTTGCTTCTAAACTTGTGTTTGTTTCAACATTGTTTTCACTCATCACTTTACCTTTAATAACAATGTTGTTTCAAACAATATAAAAAGATTTCTCAGATGAAGAGAAATCTTTTTCATTACAGCTTCTTTTACTTATTAATAAATTCCTTGAGAAATCATAGCTTCTACAACTTTTTCAAAACCAGCGATATTTGCTCCTTTGATTAAGTCATAACCTAAACCATATTTTTCTGCAGCAACCACAGAAGAATCATGAATATTGATCATAATAGAATGTAATTTTTCATCAACTTCTTCGCTTGTCCAGTTATATCTCATAGCATTTTGAGACATTTCTAAAGCAGAAACAGCAACACCACCGGCATTAGCTGCTTTTGCAGGTCCTAAAGTTCCACCATTTTCTAAGAAATAAGCAATTGCTTCAGGTGTTGTAGGCATATTTGCTCCTTCAATTATATATTTACATCCATGAGCAATCAATTGTTTTGCTTCTTCTAAACCAATTTCGTTTTGTGTTGCACATGGGAAAGCCATATCAACTTTTAATCCCCAAGGTTTTTCACCAGGATGGAATTCACAACCAAATTTTTCAGCATAATCTTTTAATTTTACATTATTAGATCCACGAATTTTTAATAAGAAATCAATCTTTTCATCAGTTATAACACCTTCAGGATCATAAACATATCCATCTCTACCGGAAATAGAAACAACTTTAGCACCATATTCTTTGGCTTTGATACAAACACCCCAAGCAACATTTCCATAACCACTTACAGCAATTGTCTTCCCTTCGTAAGTATCATTAAAATGTTTTAAAACTTCTTTACCATAATAAACAGCTCCAAATCCTGTTGCTTCAGGTCTGATTAAAGAACCACCATATGGTAAGGGTTTACCAGTTAAAACACCATTATCAAATGAATCTCTGATTCGCTTGTATTGACCAAATAAATATCCAATTTCTCTACCGCCAACACCGATATCACCAGCAGGAACATCAACATTTAGTCCAATATGACGATATAATTCTGTCATGAATGATTGACAGAAACGTCTAACTTCAGCATCTGATTTTCCCTGCGGATCAAAATCAGAACCACCTTTACCTCCACCAATAGGTAAAGTTGTTAAAGAATTTTTAAAGATTTGTTCAAATCCTAAGAATTTAATAATTCCTAAGTTAACTGAAGGATGAAATCTTAAACCGCCTTTATAAGGTCCAATAGCACTAGAAAATTGAACACGATAACCTCTGTTAACATGAATTTTTCCTTGATCATCTTCCCAAGGAACTTTAAACATTAATATTCTTTCAGGTTCAACAAGTCTTTCAAGAAGAGCCATGTCTTCATATTCAGGGTGAGCTGCAATAACAGGTTCTAAACTTTCAAGAACTTCTTCAACTGCTTGAATAAATTCTGGTTGATCAGCATTTTTTGCTTTCACTTCATTCAATACTCTTTTGATATATTCCATTTTTCAGAATCCCCCTTAATTATGATATATAATTATATTATCGCTTTTATGAATAAAAATAAATAAAATAATAAAAAATTATTGAACTTATAAATTTCTGTGATTCAAATAAAAAAGACTTATATAGTTTGTCAATGCCTGCAAAATATGATAAACTTGAATCGGTGATAGAAATGAGTAAGAAATTTAGAGAGTATAGAATGTTTTTCATTTGTTTGATTCTTTTTATTATTTTTATATGTGTAGGAATCATAAGCTTGTTGAATCATCATACGGGACCAATGATTGGCTCTTTCCTGTTAGCGTTAATTGCTTTGCTATTATTATTATTTAGATATAAGATGGTTTTATTTGATGATATGATGATGATTTATGAGTGGAAAGTTGCAGTCATGTTACCAACAATTATTGCATATAAAGATATTCATGCAATTGAGAAAAAGTCAAAGCATCATCTTATTATTACTCATCAACATGTAAGTCATGTTTATGTGTTTGATAGTGACTTGTTTTTATCTACCTACCAATCCTTCAATAAATCACATTTTTAAAATTCAGGTCATTGTTGATCTGAATTTTTTTCCGCTTAGGTGGAAATGATGTGACTTTAAAAAGAATAAAGGAACATTTATGATAGATGTAGGAGTTGATGATATGGATAATACCAAACAAGATACATTATCAATCATAGAATTAACACAAAAATGTTATGATTCATATAAAAGTGCATTCTTATATATGAGAAACGGCAAAGAACTTGAATCACAAATGTTTTTTCATCAAGGCGATGAATTCTTGCTTGAAGCCAGTAGAATACATGCAAGAATGTTATCTAAAGTAATAGATATAGATTTCTTGATTGTACATGCTGAAGATCTGTTGATTTCCGTACAGTTATATAAATCAATGTTCAAAGAATTGGCAGAGATTTATAACACATTTCCTACCCTTAAAGGAAATAAACAGTCTTCATGATTTGAAATGATATTATATAATAATATTATAGAACAAATATTGGAAAGGGGAAAAGTAAAAATGCAAAAAATTATGGATAAGATGGAATCCGTTTTATCACCACTTGCAATCAAAATTGGAGGCAATAAGATTTTAAAGGCGATAGCAACAAGTTTTAATTTGGTTATGCCACTCATTATTTTAGGAGCAATATTTACATTGTTGTCAACTTTATCAATAGGAGGTTATCAAGACTTTCTTACATCCACTGGTATTGGAAATTTATTATCTTTAGTTGGGACATTTACAACTGATATGTTAGCTGTTTATGTATCATTTACAGCAGCTTATGCTTATGTAAGAAATGAAGGAATGAATGGTGATGTAGTTCCAGCGGGATTGTTATCTATTTTATCATTCTTTATTATAACACCACTTGCAAATGTGGTTGTGGATGAAACCACTACAACATTTATTGCATTTGATTATTTAGGAGCAAAAGGGTTATTTACAGCTTTAATTGTTGGTACTCTTGTTGGATTTATTTATACATTTGTTGTAAATAGAGGTTGGGTAATTAAAATGCCTGAAGGTGTTCCACCAACTGTTGCCAAATCATTTAGTGCTTTAATTCCAGGATTTATTATTGCTGCTGTTTTTTTAGTGATTAATGGTATCTTTGTTTCAACAGTAGAAGCCACATTTAGTGAATGGTTCTATGGGATCATTGCTGCGCCACTTTCAGCGTTATCAGGTAGTTTAGCAACTTATATGATTTTAACATTATTAGCTTCAATTTTCTGGTTTTTTGGAATTCATGGTGGTCAAGTTACTTTACCATTTAGCATGATGTTATTTATGCAAGCAGGGGTTGAAAATCAAACTGCTTTTGCAGCTGGAGAACCTATGCAAAATATTCTTACTGTCGGTTTGGTATTCTTCTTAATGTTAGGTGGAATAGGAAATACATTAGGTTTGTCAATTGATATGTTATTTGCGAAAAGTAATCGTTATAAAACATTAGGGAAACTAGCTATTTTACCATCATGTTGTAGTATTAATGAACCAATTGTCTTTGGATTACCTTTGATTTTAAATCCAATCATGGCTTTACCATATTTCTTGGTTCCTCAAATTAACATACTCATTACATATTTTGTGATGAAAGGTGGTTTGGTTTCATTACCAAGAATAGCAATGGGAGCAACAGGAACACCTGTATTATTAGATGGATGGTTAATTTGTGGTCTTTCAGGAATTTGTTTGGAAATTGTATTGATTATTATTTCTGCACTTTTATATTATCCATTCTTTAGAATGCAAGACAATATTGCTTTAAAAGAAGAAAAGCAAGAGAAGTAAAAGGCTGGGATTCCAGTCTTTTTAACCGCAACAAAAAGTGATAAAATAGAGGTACGGAGGTGTACGTACTTATGGAAAAAAAGCAAAAAATTATCCTTATGGAACTGATGAGTCAAGATGTTATGTCAGGAACTGATTTGTCAAATGTCATTCATGTGAGTACAAGAACAGTACGTACATTTATCAAGAATTTAAATGATGATATCAAAGGTGGAAAAATTGTTTCTGGCACTTTTGGTTATAAATTGGAAATTGAAGATTCTGAACAGTTTTTATTATATATGCAACAAGATGAAACAGACGAACCACAATCAAGATTCCAATATTTATTTGAAAAATTTATTGATAATCAGACTTATATTAAAATTGATGACTTATGTGATGAGCTTTATTTATCAAGAACCCAATTAAAACAATCTTTAAAACAATTAAGAACTTATTTTGCTCAATATGATATAACGATTCAATCTAAAGCTTATTATGGTTTATATTTAGAAGGTAGTGAACTGAATAAAAGAAAAGCCATTGCACATTTTCAACAATATCAAAAAGAAGACAATGTTTATCAACAAATTAAAAATATTGTGATGTCCTGTATTGTTAATGCTGAATATGTGATTAGTGATGATATTTTAGAAAATCTTGTTTCACATCTTTATATTGCCTATATAAGAGTTTTAAAACATGAATATGTTCAAGTCGATGAAAGTTGGTTAAACTCAATTCAATTAGAAAAAGAATATGAACTGGCATGTACGATTATGTGTTTAATGTCACAAATGTTGAAAATGGAGTATCGTGATGAAGAAGTTGCTTATTTAACAATACATTTATGTGGCAAGAATTCTAAACAATATACTAATGTCTATATTGATCAGCATATTTTGGATTTTATACAAAGGTTGTTAAAAATTTTAGAGAAGGAATCTAAAATACGATTTGCTTCTGATTTGAATTTACAATTAGCATTAGCTTTACATATGATTCCTTTATTAAAAAGAATTCAATATCAAACATATATGAACAATCCTTTGCTACAAGATATTAAAAGTCATTTAATTTTTGCTTATGAATTAGCAATTCGTGCAAGTGAAATCATCAATCAAGAATACAATTGTCTACTACCTGAAGATGAAATAGCATATTTTGCTTTACACATCAACTTATCACTAGAACAGAAGAAAAAACATATTCATCAAAAGAATATCTTACTGATTTGTTCAAGCGGAGCAGGAAGTGCAAGATTATTAGAATATTTCTTTAAAGAAAATTTTGCTTTATATATTCATCAGTTGACAGTTTGTTCTTTACATGAACTCTCTGTGCAAAATATTGAACATTATGATTGTATATTTACAACAGTTCCATTACCACAAACATTAAATATACCCATCTTTTTGATTTCTCATATCATGAATGAAAAAGACACAATTCATATAACACAAAATCTACAACAATTAAATCAAACTGATATCATGCAATATTTTCCTAAACAGTTATTTTTTACATGTGATAGTTTTTCATCAAAAGAAGAAGCAATTCATGAAATTATTACAAAATGTCATCAATTTTATTCATTGCCTGATAACTTTGAAGAACTTGTTTTAGAAAGAGAAGATCTAGCGACAACTGAATTTAATGGACAGGTAGCTTTTCCACACTCTCATAAGCCAGTTTCTACCTCAACATTTGTATCCGTTGTTTTATTAAAAAAACCACTTTTGTGGAAAAATAATAAGATTAGAATTATATTATTATCATCTATTGAAAATAAGGCTCTGAAAGATTTAGATGATTTTTATAAAGTAATTTCTATGATTATGAGTCAGCAACATTTACAATGGCAGATTCTTAATCATCCAACTTATGATTATTTTGAGTTGCTTATAAGAAAGTTGGTGACTACATGAAAAGAGTGCTATTAGTGTGTGGAGCAGGAATGTCTACAAGTTTATTGGTAAAAAAAATGCAGGAAGTCGATGTTAAGCATGAGTATTATATTCAATGTAGTGATACAGTCAGTGCAAAGATTCAGCTTGTTGATTATGATATATTCTTATTGGCACCACATATTAGTTTTATGAAAGATGAATTTATGCTAATCTGTAAACAATTTCAGCTTCCTTTTATGGTTATTGATAGTTTGGATTATACAAAAATGGATGGCAAGGAAGTTTTAAAGAAAGTTGAAACGATCTTATTGGCACATGATCAGGAAAATCCATTTAAAGTTGTTTTATTACATGGTCGAGGGGGAGCTATGTCAGATTTGATTGCGATGGATATGAAAAAGAAAAGAAGTGATCGGGAAAAAGATTGGGTTATTGAATCTGTCATAATTGATGAATTTCAAGATAATGGAAAAACAAATATAGTTCTTTTAGAACCACATTTGACTTTTGAAATGAAGAACATCAAACAAAGATTTAAAAATCCATTCCTGATAGTAGAAGTTCCCAGTCGAGCTCTTTATGCGACTTTTGATGGAAGAAAAGTATTAGATTATATTCATCAAATATACAATGTGAATTTACAAAGGAAAAAAGATAAAATGAAGAAAGGAATACAGAATATATGAAATTAATTTTACGTGCAGATGATTTAGGTTTTAGCGAAGCAGTGAGTTTAGGAATATTAAAAGCTGTAAAAGATGGATTAATTACAAGTGTGGGAATGATGCCGAATATGCCAAGTGCTTCTTATGGTTATCAATTAGTAAAGGATTATGATATTGCGTTAGGTCAACATACAAATATTTGTGTTGGAAGACCATTGAGTGATCCTCGTCTTATTCCTTCATTAGTTCAGCCTAATGGAGAATTTTGTTCAAGCAAAGAAATTAGATTGCGTCAAGAAGATACGATATGTATTGAAGAATGTGAAATTGAAATTGAAGCGCAATTAAAAAGATTTCAAAAAATCACAGGAAGAAATCCAGATTATTTTGAAGGACATGCTGTGTTTTCAAAGAATTTCTTTATCGCTTTAGAAAATGTTGCGAAAAGACATCATCTTTTCTTTAGTAATCCAGGTCTTGATTCAAAGTGGGAAGAAGAGCATCAGTTGTATGTTTTGCCTTTCTTTAAAGTAGATGAAAATGGATTATATAATCCTAGAGAATATATGCAGGGGCATTTAGAAAAAATCAAAAGTCACCCTTGTAGTGTTGCTATTTTTCATCCTGGTTATCTTGATCAGTATATTTTAACACATTCATCTTTTACACATATTAGAGCAATGGAATGTGACTTTTTATGTAGTGACTGGTTAAAACAATGGATAAAAGATAATGACATTGAGTTAGTTGATTTTAGAAATTATCAAAAATAATAATGAATATTATTTTTATTTAGAAAATGTAAAAATATTGTGTATATTTTATTTATATCCATCAAAAATCAATAAATAAATGTATAAATTGTACATCGATATGATGTTATTATTGTATAGTTTAGTCAATAGGGAATATACAAGAAAAGCCGTTTGAAATTTCAAAAGTTCATAACGGCTTTTCTTATCTATCAAATTTAATAAAAGAATGATTCAGAATTTCAAATTCATCTTGACTAAAAAGATACTTTTTTTTCATTGTATCAAAGGTATCATTATAAGCAAGAGCTTTTTTATATCGATATTCATGACGGGACTTTTGCGATAGAACCATTTTTTACCATTGAAAGAATCAAAATCTGAAGTTTTTACAAGCATGGCTACAGGAAGTTTGCCATTTTCTAGTGGATCAGAATATTTCATAAATTTTTTTGATTGACCATCAAGCACAGGGTGAAAAATACGATTCAGATAATTCCA
>CAYSWW010000082.1:0-9716 GCA_964434915.1 uncultured Coprobacillus sp. | reverse complement strand
TCCTAACCAAATAAATTGAAGAACTTTTTACCATTTAATTTGGCATTCAACACCATATGCTTATGAAGTTGATCACATTATACCAATCTCAATCTCACTTGATGATTCTTATTCCAATAAAGTTTTAGTCAGTCATTTAGAAAATCAGGAAAAGTCTAACATGACACCTATTCAAACATTTTTAAAAGGCAAATTTACTGGAGGGTCACTAGAACAGTTTCAATCTTATGTTAGAAATAACAAAAATATGAAAGCTAAGAAGAAAGGGTATTTATTATCTGAAAAAGATATTACTAAATTTGATAATATTCAAGAATTTATTAACAGAAATCTTGTCGATACGAGTTATGCATGTCGAACTGTTATGAATACATTACAGCATTATTTTAAAGATAATGAAATACCTACTAAAGTGCATACAATTAAAGGACAAGCAACAAGTACATTTAGAAAGAAGATTCATTTAGAAAAAGGAAGAGATGATGATTATTATCATCATGCTATTGATGCACTTATTGTTGCTTCATTAAAGAAATTAAATCTAATCAATAGTTATCTTATGAAATATGATTTTGATAAGTTGTATGATGAAAAAACAGGAGAAATATTAGAAGTTCCTGAAGAGAAAAAATATCTTGATCCTGAATACATTTCATTTGTTTCCATTTTGAAAAACATATACGAAGAATCATATAAGCATAATTTAGGATTAATGAAAAAAGAGGATATGCATTATCCATTAATCAAAATATCTCATAAGATTGATACAAAACCTAATCGTAAGGTATCAGATGAAACAATCTATAGTACACGTAATGTTGATGGAACAGAAATGTTAGTAGAAAGAATTAAAAACATCTATGATCCAAAAGAAAAAGCAGCCATAGCTTTGGTTAATAACATCATTAATAACAGCACCGATAAATATATTATGGCCCACAAAGACCCTCAAACTTTTGAAAAAATTAAAGACGTCGTCATAAATCATTTTAATACTTATAAAGATTCAAAGGAATACTATACGATCAGCAAAGGTAAGTATGAATTAAAATCTGTAAATCCATTAACAACCTATTATGAAGAATTTGGGCCAATAACAAAATATTCAAAAAAGAATAATGGTCCAGCCATTCAATCTATGAAGTTTTACTCTGAGAAATTAGGAAATCATATTTCTATTACCAATCATTATAAAATACATAACAAGAAAGTTATTATGAAACAGATTAGTCCATACAGAACAGATTTTTATGTTTCTCCACAAGGAAAATATAAATTTGTGACAGTCAGATATAAAGATGTCTTTTATAAAGCATCTATCAGCAAATATGTTATTGATGAAAAGTGGTATCGTAATGAAAAGGATAAAAAAGCCATAGGAGATGATTGGAAATTTGTATGTTCTATGCATCGTGATGAGTTGATATGTATTGTTAAAAAAGAAGGATCTAAATATGTTTATGATGCCGCTATTGAAAAAGGTGGTGTAACTCAATATCATGATGGTATCCATTATGAAATACTGAAATTCACCGCTACAAATGATGATAAGAGAGGGAAATTCGAAGTGAAACCAATAGTTTGTTATTGTAAAAAACAATTAATGCCGACTGCAGGTACTTGTATTAAGATTTCAAAATTTGCGACAGATGTATTAGGAAATATGTATGAAATTAAAGAGAATGTATTGAAATTAGAGTTTGAATAGTGTATTATATATATGGTTATATTCTAGCAAAAATTTATATGACCTAACAAAACAAGGGTTTATCCCGGAATCGGCTCTGTATAGAGCCTTTTTTTGTATCATGAGTCATAGAATCATATATATTGAAAATTGTGAATATTTGAGATTATATTTAGATAATTTAAAGGTGGAATATAAAGATAATGATTTATTTATACCTATCTCAGATATTCAAATATTAGTAATAGATAATTATAGGTCAAATTTAAGTGTTCCATTAATTAATAAGTTGATGGAAGCAAATGTATGTACAATTATTTGTGGAATTGATCATTTGCCAACGAGTTATATATTACCCATTAATGGTCATTTTTCGCAAAGTGGCAATATTAATAAACAAATCAATTGGTTAGATGAAAATAAGAAAAATGTTCATCAGAAAATTGTTAAAGCAAAAATCTTTAATCAGATAGAAATCTTGAAAAAGAATAATAAAGATTTTGGAGTTATTACTAAACTTTATCAATTTTTAGGTGAAGTAGAGCCTGGAGATATAACGAATAGAGAAGGCTTGTCTGCAAAGATGTATTTTAGAGAAATGTTTGGTGATGATTTTGTTCGTTTTAATGATGATATTGTAAATATAGGGTTAAATTATGGATATAGTATTTTTAGATCATTGATATCTTCAATCATTGTTGCTAAGGGGTACTTACCTAATTTAGGTATTTTTCATAAAGGTAAACAAAATATGTTTAATCTAAGTGATGATATTATTGAGGTTTTTAGACCGATTGTTGATGATTATGTATTAAATAATATGATGGAAGATATATTATTTAAGCAAGAACATCGTGAGGCTTTAATTCGACTCACAAATAAAAGAGTGAAGATAGATAATAGAAAACAAACAATTCCTAATGCAATATATATTTATATTGAAAGTATTTTAAAAGAATTGGAAAATAATGAAAAATCTTTTGTATTTCCTTTACCTCTTTGTTATGATTTATGAGTTTATGAGATTGATATTATTTTTTGATTTACCCATGACGACAAAACAAGAAGTTAGAACATATACTCATTTTAGAAAATACTTAATTAAAAATGGATATATGATGATGCAGTTTTCTGTTTACTGTAAAATATTTCCTAATCGAGAAGCAACTGTTAAACATGTAGAAGTCTTAAGAAAGAATGTTCCTAAAAAAGGACAGATTAGATTATTGATGGTAACAGAGAAACAGTATTCAAAGATAGAAATCATTGTCGGTGGAGTATCCAATCAAGAAAAAATTATAAATGCTGATTCATTTATAAAATTATGAATAAGATAACTATTAAAAAAGGAAACAGAAAATTTTCATTTCATGTCGATCATACTAAGTATTGCATAGGATTAAATTATCAAAGTAAATATGAATTAAAGAAGATTATTTTTGAGTATTTTCATAATACTAAAATAACAGAATATTCAGAAAATAATACAGGTAAAGCTTTAATAAGTATTGATGATTATGAAATAAATAAAAAAGATTATTTGTTCTATTATGTACATCATCAATATTCATTACAGAATGATTTGAAATTATCAGCAAAATTATTGATATCGAAATATTTAGAAGTACTTTTATCACAAAGTGATTATATTGATACAATTCAATCAGTCAACATATTATTAGAATCATTTGCGTTAGAATTAGATTCACAAGTCATTACAAGTCAATTTATCACTCAAACACCTAAATCATTGTTAAAGTTGTTAATTCCCCTTTATATGATAAACGATGAACAGGCCAACGAATTTGATTTATCATATGATGATATTATTATTTTGCAATTACAAATGATAAAATATATTTCAAATGATATGACGAAGTCTGTTTTTTGTTTAATAGAAATACCAAAGCTAACTCAATCTATATACGAATATATACATTTATTAGATCGATGTATTGTGATTGTCATTTTAACATTAAGTTCTGTATTGATTGAATTAAAAGATGTATATTATATGTCAAACATAAATATAGATTGTGATAATGATGAGCAGATTTATGAAATTTTTGTATCTAAAGGTGTATGTACTTTAAAGGAGGCTAAAGAAAAATTGAATAATATTGTAAAGAACAAGTATTATAAAGACCTATTATCTATTACAACTGATTTATAAAATTCATGGTTTTTATTTAATCAAATATATGATAATATGTATTTGAGGTTTTGTTACCATATGGATTTTTGCTAGAATAAGACAATTGAGATATTATAGATAAATGAAGTGACCTCCTCTACCATAACGACAATAAGAGCGCACTATGAAAAGTATAATCTATATTGGGAGGATGTTCATAAAAATTCGTATAGTTTATGTGAAATTCATTCATCAACAGGAGATATAACTGGATATGAAGCCGGATGCTTAGGGTTTTCATTATATCATGAACTTGTATATCATGATGTGTCATGTGTTATACTGGCTCCATCAACAATGCATGGATCAGTCAAAAACAAAAAAGTCAAAAATGATAAGAAGGATATATCTATTTGGAGATATCTATGTATTATTTGATTTATTTGCGATTGCAGTACGATGGGAATTTTGGAATGAACTTCTATTGTGGATGTTTGATGTAACTTCACATTATTGGAATATTATATGGTTATTTTTTATATTTCTTGGTGGTTTTATATTTATATTAGGTATAAATTTGTTTATACAAACAAAAAAATAAATTAAAGATCATGTGAAAAAATGATATGGGAGAAAATAAAATATTTATTTGTGATGAATGTGAAAGTCAGTTTATAAATCAAGTTCTAAAATGGCAATATTGTGTCCCGAGTGTGCTCATATTTTGTATGGATATCCAAATTGTACGCATTTTTTAAAAATAGCAGATGTATATATTGTTATTGAGATGGAAGTTAAAGTAAGTATATAAAATGTAATGATTAAATTTATAAGTTCCAGTTTGTAGGTGTTGATAATTCTAATCTATAAGGATGTGAGTTTATGTTAATAGAACAAAAATTAGAACAAATAAAATTATCTGCTGCCCAAAAAAATGTTATGAATTATATCATAAATCATAAGTACAATATAAAGAATATGACAATCAAAGAGATTGCTGAAGCAACATATACTTCTACAACCACAGTTATCAGACTTGCTCAAAAGTTAGGATATCATGGCTATGAAGAATTTAAAAAAGATTATTTAGCCGAAGTAAATTATTTGGATTTACATTTTAGCAATATTAATGCGAATTATCCTTTCAAAGGAAATGAACCAATACAAAGAATAGCAGGGAAAATTACACAATTAACAGTAGAAACATTACAAGACACATTATCCCTTGTAGAACATGATACACTTCAAAAGGCAGTTCAATATATGAGAAAATCTTGTACCTTTCATATCGCAGCCATATCCTATAATTTATTACTAGCACAAATGTTTAGATTAGATATGATGCGTATTGGGAAAAATGTCAATATATGTGATTTAGCTGGAGAGGAAATGTTTTTACAAGGTGTTGTTAATAAAGGAGATACTGTTATTTTTATTTCATATTCGGGGCAAATAGAAAAATTATGCATACTTGCAAGAGAATTGAAACAAAAAGAAGTGAATATTGTTGTTATCTCGTCTCTAGGGGATAATGAATTAAAAAGATATGCTGATGTATGTTTGAATTTATCGACTAGAGAAAAACTTTATTCTAAAATAAAAGGATATACAAATGAATATAGTGTAAAACTTTGGTTAGATATTTTATATTCATGTTATTTTGCCTTAGAATATGATGAAAATGTGAAAACAAGACTATATAATTCAAAATCTGGTGAGATAGGCAGAACATCACAAATAGATATTCTTAAAGAAGCGTAGTTGAAATACGCTTTTTTGAGTTTATCAAAAGAAAAAGCGTACTTTTAATTTTTTATTATTTTGAAATATATGAAAGTTTTGTTTGAAATAATAAAATGAAATTAAAGAGGAGGAATAACATGAAAAAAGATTTTTTGTGGGGCGGCGCAACTGCTGCTAATCAATATGAAGGTGGTTATAATCTTGATGGTAGAGGTTTATCTATTAATGATGTTGAAATGGGAGCGAGTCATGGCAAAGCAAGGGAAATTCATGAAACGATTCAAGAAGGATGTTATTATCCAAGTCATCATGCAACTGATTTTTATCATCATTATAAGGAAGATATTGCTTTAATGGCAGAAATGGGATTTAAGTGTTTGAGGATGAGTATTTGTTGGTCAAGAATCTATCCAAATGGAGATGATGAAACAGTCAATCAAGCTGGTTTGGATTTTTATGATGCTATCTTTGATGAATGCTTAAAATATAATATCGAACCTATTATAACATTACATCATTTTGAAATGCCTTTAGCATTGGTAAAAAAATATGGTGGATGGAGAGATAGAAAACTTGTTGATTTAAGTGTTCGATATGCGAAAACAGTTATGAAATATTTTAAAAATAAAGTGAAATATTGGATTACATTTAATGAGATTAATTCATTATTTATTGCAAGTACACCATGGCACCAAGCAGGAATTATTTATCAAGAGAATGAAAATAAAATAGATGTTATGTTTCAAGCAGCACACTATCAATTATTATCGAGTGCACTAACTGTTATTGAAGGAAAAAAAATAAACCCAGATTTTCAATTTGGCAATATGATTTTATATAATTGCTATTATGCTCTAACAAGTCATCCAGATGACCAAATGATGCTACATGATAAGTTATTGCCTATTTATTATTTTTCTGATGTTCAGATTAGAGGACGATATACCAATACATGTCAAGCTTATATTCATAAAATGAATGCTCATTTTATCATACAAGAAGGAGATATTGAAATTCTTCAAAAAGGAGTATGTGATTTTTATAGTTTTTCTTATTACTCTTCATTAGTAGAGGGAAAAAATGTTCAAAAAAGTACAAATGGTAATTTGTTAGATGGTGGAAAAAATCCATATTTAGAAAGTACTGAATGGGGATGGCAAATAGATCCATTAGGATTGAGAATTTCATTAAATTTGATTTATGATCGTTATCAAGTTCCTTTATTTGTATCAGAAAATGGCATGGGTGCAATAGATGTATTAGAAAATGATACTGTTAATGATATATATAGAATTGATTATTTATCAAAACATATAAAAGCATTAAAAGATGCTATAGAGATTGATTTTGTTGATTGTTTTGGATATACATCATGGGGTCCTATTGATATTATTTCTGCAGGTACTGGAGAAATGAAAAAACGCTATGGGTATGTTTATGTTGATTTAGATGATTTAGGTAAAGGAACAGGAAAGCGTTATAAAAAGAAGTCGTTTTATTGGTATAAGAAAGTTATAGAAAGTAATGGTGAAATATTATGATACATTATTTACCAGGGTGTGATGTTAGAAAAAATCATCTTGAAGCTATTCAAAAGATGATAGAATATATGATTATGAAAAATATTCATATATTAGAATGTTGTAGAACGGATTTAAGTGATGTTCATAGTGGTGATATCATTATTCATAACTGTACACTTTGTGGATTGATATTGGATGAAAGATTAAAAAATGTAAAATTGTTAAGTGTATATGAATATTGTTTACAAGACAAAGATTTTAAATGGCATGATTACTCTTCTTGGAATATAACAATACAAGATTGTATAAGAACAGTTTATAATAGAAAATTACAAGAAGCAGTTAGAAAATGCTGTCAAATTATGAATATTCATTTATTAGAAATGAATGAAAACTTTGAAAAATCAAGATTTTGAGGAGTGTGATTAAATAATTCTGCAGATGTATTGTGTAAAAAGTTAGCACCACAAACTTTTCATAATCTTGAAAAGTATAGGTGTATAAAATCAAAGGAACAACAAATATTAGATATGAAAAAATGGAATCAACAATACTTAACAGAAAGTGTGTTAGTATATTGTAATGGATGTGAAAAAGGAATAAAGTTAGGTAATGGAAATCCAGTACACATGATAGAACTTTTAACAAAGGAATTGTAAAATAGTTTAGTTAAATATATGATATGGCCAAAGTATGATTTTTTTAATAGGAGATTTTTTAGGTGTTATAGAAGTTATAAAGTAAAAGGAAGCGAACATATCATAAATAGCCTAGTTTTTTAAGGGACTGTAAAAACCTAGGGGACTTTTCACAATGTTGAGGCTTACAGCCTCTTTTTTTGTGACTTTTTTGTATTATAAAAATAACTATGTATCTTTTTTTAGGATATTTCGCTAAATCATATTCTATGGCTAATAGAAACATCTCAATTATTACTTTTTCTTGTCTTCTTCTATGGATTCTATCATAATTCCAGTTGTAAAAACACGATAAAATTCGATAGTATTTTCCTTTTCTTATGGAAGTGCCTTCCAATAATATTTTATAAGAACTATTGATGATTTGATCTAATATTACATTTGCTATCGAACCACCACCAAGTTTTTGATACCATTCTTCAGGTGTCCATTGACTACAAAGTATCGTTGATTTTTTTGTTACATCTATCTCAAGCTATGCTTTGTACCAGTTGCACATGCTACTGTCAAGGATAAGAAATGTAGTTACTATGCAGAAAAATTTAGCTAAATTTCCAAGCATCGAAGCAAAAAACTTGCCATCATAGCGATAGCCAGAAAGATCCTTGTCGTTATCTATCATATACTTAAAACAGGTAAAGTTTTCAATCTATCCGAGATGGCTGATGTCGAAACAACGAAAGAGCAACGTATTGCCTATATCAAAAACAATTTCATATATGCCTTCAATCAGCTCAGTCGAACAGACTTGAGTGAAGAAGACATTCCTGAATTCATCATTAAGAAATCTAACAACTTACCCCAGACAGAATAGCCATCCATTTTGGAAAAGGGGCATTATACTCTTTTTTCAACAATTACATATATTTTTGTTTTTTATTCAGATTAGCTCCTTCTCACTCTATTTCATTTTATAGTTAAGATAATCATATATATCAATTTAAATCATTTTTATCAATGTTAATCAAGCTTAATAACAAATCTAGTATTTTAGTGCTCCTTTATATTTTTAGTTTTATTTAGCAGATGTTCCATTTATTCACACCTATAACAAACCAATATCAAGTTTTGGTAGAAAAATATGTCAATATTATAAAAAGTGCAAATATTTCATTATAAGTATAACAAACAAAAAAAGATATGCCGTTTTCACATATCTTTATAGTCTTATAATGGGGCGTACGACAGGAATCGAACCTGCGAATGCTAGAGCCACAATCTAGTGTGTTAACCACTTCACCACGTACGCCATGAAGCCTACCTCAATCAGGCAAGAATGATTATATAAGATTTTTAATTATTTGTAAAGTGTTTTTTTTAAAAAGATATTATTTTCGTGTGTAATGGTAAAAGAAAATAATGAACGGAAAATATGTTATTATCACTTATTTGAAGGAATTTATCGTTTGAAAAGATGTTCTGATTCTTTATATGTAGATAACTGTTAACAAAAAGAGGCTGTAACGAAATAACTTTTTTATAAAGTTGTTTCGACAGCTTCTTTTCTTTTTATGATTTAGGACATAAAAAATCTTCTCTGTCTTAAAAAAGATGCATATTTTATGTTTTTTCTTCTTGTGAATCTTGTGAATTTCATGTCCTACTTGATGACTCCAAATGCTCCTTCCATCTGTATGCTTCTTTGTTTCTTGACTTCTTTTCCAAACTCTGTTGATAGATTCTTGTCAACCTTTCCATAGAATTCATTGAGTACAACATCTCTTAAATGAAAGCCTCTTTCAAAATTCATTGATATGATATCATCAATACTACATACAGATAAGATATTGTTTCAAAAGTCTTTCAAATGCCATATGAGAAGGTCTTTCCTCTCTGGTAATAAACATCAATCTCATATCATTTCTACATAGAGATTCCAGATCTCTCAAATGAGAAGCATTACATTATCATATCTCTTTTTTGTCTTTCCT
>CAYSWW010000081.1:0-9753 GCA_964434915.1 uncultured Coprobacillus sp. | reverse complement strand
GATAAATTTATATAGCAAACAATTCTTTTAATTCTTCTTTAGAAAGCAATGAAATGTTACCTTGACTGTTCTCAACAAACATATCTGCCAATTCTTTTTTCTTAGCTTGTAAGATTTGGATTTTTTCTTCGATACTATCTTTCATAATTAACTGATGAACTTGGACATTCTTATGTTGTCCAATACGATAAGCACGATCAGTTGCCTGATTTTGTGCTGAGATATTCCACCATGGATCAAAATGAATAACAGCTTCTGCAGCCGTTAAATTCAATCCTGTTCCACCAGCTTTTAAGGAAATCAAGAATACATCTGCCTCGCCATTTTGAAAGCGATCAACAAACTCTTTTCTTTTTTCTTTCGTCGTCTGACCTGTTAAAAGAAAATAACGAATACCATTCATTTTTAATTCTTCAATCATCAGATCAAAGATTTTCGTAAAAGATGAAAACACTAATACTTTTTGATAATTTTCTTTATAATTATATATCAACTCCATACAAGCTTTCATCTTTGATGAACTTTGATATATATTTTCATAGATCATTCGCGGTTCACAACAAATTTGTCTTAATCTTGTCAGCATTGATAGGATTGCAATCTTATCAATGCTTTCCATTTGAAACAGATTTTGTAATTGTTCATTAATTTGAGCAAGATTCGCATAATAGAGTTCACTTTCCTGTTGTGTAAAAGGAATAGTCAGTACTTTTTCTACCTTATCTGGTAATTCTAACAAAACATCTTTCTTATTTCGCCGTAAAATAAATGGTGAAACCATTTTTTGTAATTGTTGAATTATTTCTTGATTATGATTTTTAACAATTTCTATTTCATATCTTTTTCTAAAATAATGATAATTATAGAGATATTGAGGCATTAAAAAATCAAAAACTGACCATAATTCAGCCAATGAATTTTCTATCGGCGTACCTGATAATGCCAATTTATGTGATGCTTGCAGTTTTTTTACAGAAATTGCATTTTGAGTTTTTTGATTTTTGATATATTGCGATTCATCTAAAACAACATATTCAAATTGAATCTTATCATATAATGCATAATCTCTTCGCATATATTCATAAGAAGTAACATAAAGTTGATGCCCTTGTATTGTCTCAATAATAGACAAACGCTTATTTTGATCCCCAACAATACATACAACTTCCATTTGTGAAGAAAACTTATGAACCTCGTCCTCCCAATTATAAATTAATGATGAAGGACAGACAACAAGACTCGGTTGGTTGGTATCAAGATGATCCAATAAAGCAATGATTTGTAACGTTTTACCTAATCCCATATCATCAGCTAAAATACCATTAAAACCAAAATCATGTAATGTACGTAACCATTGATATCCTTCTTTTTGATAATCTCTTAAAAGATCTTGATAATAAGGTAAAAGCTGATATTGATTCTTTTGAGTTTCATCAAATTTTTGAATCATATCCTGAAATGACTTTAAACGATTCATATGTATATATTCCACTTTATCAACGTTTTCATTCAAAGTGAAAGCACGATTTTTATTTAAAGTCAATTCTCCGTCATGAATATCTTTCGCCTCTAGGTGGTATTCGTCCATTAATTGTGTCAACTCTTCTAATTGGGGTGATTCTAAATATAAAAGTTCACCATTTTTTAAACGATAAAACTTCTTTTTACGACGATACTGAGCTAACACTTGCGATATTTCCATTTGTGGAATTTGAGCACTTTCAATATCTAATGAAATAAGATCATTTTTTATTTTAACGCCTACCTGAATATGATAATAGACTGGCTTTCCTATTTTCTTTAAAGCATCAGAAATATAAATCTCACAATAATTCTTTAAAAATTCTATTCCCTGATGCATAAATTCATAAATTTTTTCATCATTGGTATCAAAATAAACAAGACCCTCTTTTTCATCGATATATTGACATTGTTTACGAAAATAATTCTCAACAATATCTTGTTCAACCGTTGTATGAGAATGATCTTGAAACGCTGGTATACGATTTTGATCTTCATCTTCATAGTAAACTCGAAAACATATTTGTTCTAGATTATTAATGTCACCATATACTTTAATCAAAGTATATGATAATTGATATAATTCAAAATGACAATCAATATCTAAACAATCTAAAATCGGTGTTAAAACATATTTATAAAAATCATTAAAATCTTCTTCAATAATATATATATCATCATCTAATAGATGATTAATTATTTCATAGGTTTTATAATCTTTATCCAATAGAAGACGTTGTATCTGAGTATTGTCACGCTCTTTTTTAATAAAATAAAAATATTTCATACCTATATAAAATCGATGTTTATCAACCAACTTTATTATGTAATAATTATTTTCTTTCACCAATCTAACTTTTATTCTATAGATACAATCAATCAAATGACAATTATCAAATTCATAATCTTTATATAAATCATAAAAACTATCCATAACACTTCTTTGAATATACAATTTACTCGCTATACGATAATGATAATTCCCATAGAAAAAATAATTTTCTCTTTGATTCTTTTCATAAACATCCTCAACATATTTCATAAATTCTATTTGTTTTAAAGCATCTTCATCAAAAGCTTCGGGAATATGCAAAAACGAAAGAAATTTTCCATATTTTAC
The DNA here is from genome assembly GCA_964434915.1 of uncultured Coprobacillus sp. GTDB lineage: Bacteria > Bacillota_I > Bacilli_A > Erysipelotrichales > Coprobacillaceae > CAYSWW01. The sequence goes on along the minus strand of CAYSWW010000081.1, from coordinate 7,112 downwards.
TATTTCTTGATTAGCAATATTATCTAAGAAAGAACTGATACTTTTAATAACATACTTCTTTTCATTACCGACTTTATAATCGATATAGGGAGCATCATCTTCATAATGAAAATAAGGGGTTATTTGATATTTTTCCTGTAAAGTAAGAGCATCAAGTTGATGCTGATAAAACTGCTTATTTTGTTGAATCAAATACTTCGTTTTATTAGCTTTATGTATAGCTAACATCTTCATTTGTTCTTGACGAAATTGCTCTCTTCTTCTTTCTAATTCTTTTCTTTTATCATTCACATAATGAAAAGGAAAAGATGATATATCTAATTCATTAAGTTTTAACAAAACGGCTCCAATATGAGCGCATGGACTATCATCATCACACCATAAACAACCACATTGATATTCAAACAAATCGTATTCTTCATCATAAACAAAAGAACATTTATTTTCTTTTCCTTGCACATTTACTATCGCTTCTACATAATACAATTGATCTTTATATGTCACATCAATTAGCTCTGCATTATCATATCGATCATACTTTCTGGCAATTGATGCATTGATTTGATTTGGTATCAGTTTAAAAAAATTAAAATTCGTCTTCATATCTTCATTCATCCTTTATATCATGTATATACAAAATTGACCAATAAATATCAAGATAATGATAATTATTTGTCAAAATATGTATGAACATCAACAATTTCCTGTTCTAATTTACAATTATGCTCCAACATATAATCAAAGATTTCAAGTGGGAATATTTCTTTTAATTTTTTTAATCTACGTCGATCGTGGGCTGTAAGTGATTTTGTATATTTTTGATATCTTTCTAATGTTTGTTGATCCATTGCAAGCATTTGAAATGGAATCTTTGTTCTTTCTTTAAGATGCAAATAAATATAAAATCCCCCAGCATCAATATCACCAAAATGATAGAATTGAAGATGTGGTTGGAATTGATAGATCTTTGTCAGTAATGCTCTTCTTAAAGCATTATGATAACCACCTAAGTAAATGACTAAAGTATCATCTAAAACAGTGTCATAAAATGAAGTTAAATTCTCTATTGTTAAAAGATAATGATCCTGAATATCTAAAATATGTAAATGTTGAATATTTTCTGTCGTTAAAGAAAACGGACCTCCTAATTGACCGATATCAATAACTTGCTGATGAATCTCAATTTTCATATGTCCACGTATATAAAGAAAACCTGGATTTTTCATGATATTAAAATAAGCAAAAACATCATCTTCGTTTTCAAACTCTTCTTGATAATAATTCCGTATAATATGAACAATACGTGTTTTGATTATTTCTAGTCGTTTGGAGTCTTTTAAAACAGCTAAAGAAAATTTACGAAATGAAATTTCCTGTTGTTGTAAAGGCAAAGCATTAAGGACTTGTAAAATTTCTTTTGTTTCTGTTTCATCATCAATATTCAAATATTTATGAATGGACTGAAAATGTTCTAATTTTTCAATCATATCCAAACGAAACGCTTCTAACCACTCTGTAGTCATTGTCATTTCCTGAAGCATTGTTAACATACGCGTACGATGATGAGCTGTAAACGTTCTATGAGCAATTTGATAGGCATGTTGAATATGATCTAAAACCAAATCAACATCAACAATTCCTTCATCGTCACAAATTAAAGACACAATATGTAAATCCCTTAAATGGAAACAAGATTCATCAATAAGTAAATGCTCATTGTAGTAATCACTATTATCATAACGCGGAAATAATTGCTGAATAAGAACATGAATGCGAAGTTTTCTTTTGGATCCCTGTTTAGATAACACACTTTTTTCATATTTATTCAACAATGCATCTAGTATCTTTTGACTATATTTATTCATGAATAATCTCCTCAACAAAAGAATGATCCCCTGATTTGATGATCGCTAAAGTTGTATCAACATAAGGTATGATAGTACTAGCTCGATCAGGTGGAACAGCCAAAATAATCTGCACATTTAATTCATTATAGAATTTCATCATGGATTGAATTCTGGTTTCATCCATATTATTAAAAGCTTCATCAAATAAAACGACACAGCCAGAATCTTCATGATGACGATGCTTGATTAACTGTTCAAAACTAGAAGCAATCACAACATAAAATGGTGTCTGTGTTTCTCCTCCTGATTTTTCACGATTGACTTTAGAGAATTGTGTATAATCTCCGTTTTCATGTGTGATTTTAATATCATAATCTAAATATTCACGATAATCTGTATATTTTTGAAGTAATTTTTCACCACTTTCATTATCATCTAATAATGCAATTTGTTGAAATAATTCATCCATAACACTGCGATTTTCCTGTGATAAATTCGTCACAAATAAATCATCACTGTTATACTGTTGATTTGTACTAATAATTTCATAATATTTCCGATATTCTGGTCGTTGACTTGGTTTTACTTCAAATTCATAATGATCGCCATTGAAATTTTTATTTTTCAATCCTCTATTTAATTCTTGAATATCTTTTTTAGCTTGTGTTATTTTTTCATATAAACGTGAAATAAAAGATTCCTGGAATGACATTTCACATTTCATTCTGGCTTGACGAACATCTTCTTGACGTTTGACAATTTCAATGTCACGCAACTGATAATAAAGTGTTAAATACGTTTGAACATTTTCGACACTTTCTTCATAGCCCACTTTAGAAACATGATTAAAGTTTTTCATTCGATATTCAACTTCTTTTTCTTCTTTTAAAACTTGTCCATCAGTTTCTCTTATTCTCGCAAGCAACTGATTATCGATGGTTTGATAATTATGTAACCCATATCTTTTTGTATAACGTTGTTTCAATTTATCGATATCAATATCTACCGTATCAGGCATCGGTGGTAATTTTTCCAACGTATCGTTGATCCTTTGTAGATGTTGTTGATTTTTTTCTAACGTAATCTGTTCAAGATTATCGTGATTTTGAATAGCGTTAAATTCTGATTGAACACTATTTTGTTGTTGTTCTAATTGTTCGAGTTGCATCATCACAGTCATCATCGAATCATCCTGAACAATTTCATCTAAACGTGATTGTAAAGCTTTAATATCGTGATCTAAACTCTGATATTCATCCACAATATAAGCTGTACTAATGAGATGTTCAATATGTAATTTTTCAATAAAATTAACGACTTTTACAGCTTCTTTTTTCTGCTTTTCTTTTTGTTGAATGTCATGTTGTAAAGCATGTAATTTTTCTTCAATGATTTGTTTTTGAATTTTAATAGCTTCTAATCCTAAAAAAGGTTGTTCATAAATTTTCGGATTAATGGCTCTAACTGCATAATGATTATAAACCATACATGTTCTTGTGATAGCTGTAGGATATTGTGTTAATTCTTCAACACGATCAACACACTGTACACGATTTAATAACATATTCGCATAATTTTTAGCATAGCTATTATAACTTTTCACATATTGTGCCAAGCTATTTTCTTTTGTCTGAGCGTATTTTTGTAAACGAGCAACATTAACAATCCCAACTCCAAAAATACGGTGCTCTGCTTTATATTGTTCATAAATTTGCATTGCTTTTTGAAAGTAAGCCGGATCAATGATAAGGTCAAAGCGTTGTGTATTTAAATAACCTTCAATAGCATGACGCCATGATTCATCTGTAACCTCTAAGTATTCACATAAAGGTTTGACTTCAATTTTTTGTTGATAATAGTTATAAAGTTCTGTGTTTAAAATTTTGAGTAAGTCTCGAATTTCTTGACGATAGTAAAAACGATTTCTATTCAATGATTCTTTTTGTTTGTTGAGTTGTTGCTGTTGATCTTTTAATTGTTTTAATTCATGATCTAATTGAGCGATTTTTTCTTGATTATGTTTTCTTTTTTCTATTAAATCATTACGGATATCATATAATTGTTCATTCAAATATTGACTATCATAGGTTTGATTTGTAATATGTTGAATAAAAGATTCTTTGATTCTTAATTGTTTGAAAACATTTAAATCATGATGTAATTCTTTAATATAGTTTTGATATTCCTGAGATACTTGTTGAAAATGTGATTTTTGTATTTGTAATTGAGATTCTAAATCTTTTTTTAAACGATAGCTTTCATTGTTATCTAAGATATTTTCTAATTGTAGAATATCTTTTTGTAAAGTTCTTAATCTTTCTTGTATAACTTTTATTTTTTGTTGATCGTTATTTATGACTTTTTGATTTTTTAAAATAGCTTTATCTAGCTCTTCTTTTTGATAATGCAGGCTTTCTATGTAGAACAAGTCTTTAACATATTTATAGTTCTGCAAATGCGTTTGTGTTTTTTGATACTGCTGATAAGCTTCATCAATACTTTCTAAAAGTTCTAAACGTTTTTGTTGTTCTTTTAAAACATCACTTAAATTACGATAAGCATGAATATTATTGCGAAGATCATCAATTTTGACAGCATCTTCATTTAGTAAAAAATCATATATAAAGTTATAAACTTGATTAATTGGTTTAAAAGCTAAAGCTCTAGGAATCAATTCAAAATATTTCTTTGAAACTCCTAGACTTTGACGAAATAATCCTGGAACTTGACTTTTTTTATCAGCATAATTAGCTTTAATATTTCTTTTCGCTAAATTCTTTTTAAATTCATTGCGATTATAAATATGATTTTGATGAATAAATAAATCATCATGAATTGTTTGATCTAGCACCTGAAAGAAAAGTTCTTTTTTAATATTCGCCTGATTTAATTCTAAAATGACACCTAATAATTGCGAACGCTTTGATGTTTCATCGTAATATTCTAAAACAATATAAGATACCACATCACCTTTCCTTAGAAACGGTTTTCCCTCACGTCCTAATTTACCACGAATATAACTTTCAATTGTTCTTTTTCCTGAATCATTAGCAGCACTATTGAATTTCGCTTTACCAGCTGTTAAAACATATTGTAAAGCATCTAATAATGTTGATTTCCCTGTTCCATTTTCTCCAGTAATCACAACATTGTTTTTTATTTCAATCGTTTCATTATTAAAAAGATGCCAATTAATAATCTTCATTTTCACTAGTTTCTTCATATCTATCACCTCGCTTTCGATATTCTTGTAGACGATTGTCTAGTTCTTCTAATTGTTGAATTGGTAGAACGTAAAGAATTGTAGGATAAACGATGATAACTGATTGATCATCATCACTTTGACCTGTTGTATCAATAATATGATAGCGTTTAAATAGACGCATAATATCTTTCATTTCACCTTTATTAAGACGTTTTTCAAGTATACCTGTAATCTGAATTGCATCATGTAATTCTTCCATTGTAACAGTAACTTGATCAAGTAAAGAGACTTCTTGCATCTTTTGATAATAAAATCTTCTTAATAATAATAGAACAACTGACTCATTTTTCTTAAAGATATAACGATTATAATTCTGTTGATTATAAAGATTAATGACTTTATCTACTTGATGATATTCAACAACATAATCCATTAATGCAAAATAACTTCTATATAATTCTAACTCACTGAAAATCTTATAATAATCTTCTTGATCTTTTGCTCTGGCAGCACATAAATAATTATAACTAAGTAGTTTATTACATAAACGGGAAAATTCTTCTTTCTTTTGATCACTTAAACGTCCATAGCGATTATAGAATGTTGTTGCTTGTTGTGATTTATTCATGCAATTTCTCCTTTACTAAAAAATCTTGAAAATGATAATGATTGACAGTTGCTTCCACTCCTAATGGTTCTACTAAATATTTTGTCTGATAACTAAAGCCATATAGATAAATCAAAACAAAATAAACTAAATCATCTTGATTTTGAATTGTTAAATCTGAACCTTTAAAAGGTCCATGTTTTAATAATTTCATTACTCTTTCTTCTATTTTTTTATGAGAATAGTTCTGTGATTTTTTGATACGTTCAATTGATTGCTTTTTTGTTTCTTCATCTAATGTAATAGTTTCTTCTATTTGAGTTGTAATAGGCCTACTCATTTGTCGAGGAACATATAATGAATCTTCATGTACAAATTGATTCTCATATATATTTGCTAAATCACTAATTTCATTTCCTGAAGCAATATATTTAATTAAATCGTTAATTTTCCCTTCGACATCTTTTTGATTATTCAATAAGAAAGTAATACGATGTATCGCAGATTCAATAAATTTATTATTTTTACTATCAATTTCTTCCATAATATCTTCAATATGTTCAAAAGCTTGAACAATATATTCTTTTTGATCCATCAATAAATCATAAGCTTCATCATATAATATATCTTTTCTTTCCATAATATTATGAATAATCAATTCAACATATTGTACTTGATTCATAATATTTTCAATACTCGAAAGAATTTTTTGACGATATTTAGAAGGATTATCATAAGTTGTTAAATTATAATAAGCACGATCAATAATCTTTGTTTGATAATCTTGTAACAATGAATTTAAAAGAGCTTCCAAATCATCTTTAATCCCTTCATCTAACAATTTCTGGATATATTTTTTGATATTAGAATTGAGATTCTTTAGCTTATTTACTAAATCTTTTGTATTTTCATATGCCGTTTCAAAAACCAAATCGCCACGATTAACATCAAAACTTTGAAAAGACATATAAATATTATAAATCAATCCAGAGTATTCTTCATTATCATGCGTATTATCTAAATTTAAAAGGCATTCTAAAACCCTAATACTGTAATCTTCAAAAGAAATAAAGACTTCATAATTTTCCCCTAATTCTTCATTAACCCATCCACACTCTTTTAAACGTTTTAAAACATATAATGCTTTATCACGAGAGTTTTCTAAAATTTCATTACTTTCTAAATCAGTAATATGTGTCTCAAAATAATCTTGAAAAAGAGTTAAAACTTGTTCTTTTGTGCAAGAAAAAGATAAATCACTTTTAAATGAATGATAAACAAGATATAAACAGTCAGAAATAACACGTTTATTAGAACTCATAAAGATGTTAAAAAACTGACCGGGTAAAATATCAAATATATTATACATGACTTTATTTCCTTTCTAGAAACTTTTCATCATTATAACATATTTCAACATAAAAAACTGTTCAAAGTGAACAGTTTGTAAAAT
>CAYSWW010000080.1:0-9786 GCA_964434915.1 uncultured Coprobacillus sp. | reverse complement strand
TCACCACAAGTTATTTTATAGCGACTCTAAACCCACAGTTATTTTAAATAGTCTAAAAAAATAATGGGTATGATCATCATACCCATTATTTTGTATCTAAATCAGTAAACAATAACATAATATTAATAATACCGGCAATACCAATTAGCATATAAATAATAGCACTTAACATACTTGCGCCAAAGAGACTTTCTACTAAATTAATATTGAATAATCCGATTAATCCCCAATTTAAAGCACCTAAAATTGTTAAGACTAAAGATATTTTTTGTATAACATTCATAGTTTGCTCCTCCTAGTGATAGTATAACCATATCTGTCAACTTTATTCATAATACTCATTCATTTTCATAAAATATGACGAGGAGGAATATTGATGAATAAAAAGTATATCATTGCTTTGGTTGTTGGAGTCGTTGTGATTATAGGTAGTTTTACATTTTTTAAATTAAAATCATCTTCTTTAGAAAAGGTTTATAAAGAAGCTAGCGCTTATACCAGTTATGAGCTTGTATGTAATATGGAAATATTAGATAATGATGAATTAAAATCTTATCAAGTCACAACCACATTTGCAACGATTGATGATCAGAACTATTTTAAAGTAGAACTTTATGATAAATCATTAAACCAGGTCCAAACAATTGTGCGTAATAGTGAAGGAGTTTTTGTTTTGACGCCTTCTTTAAATCAAGCATTTCAATTTCAAAGTGATTGGCCCATGAATTCACCAAAACCTTATATTTATCAATCGTTATTATCTTTTTTAGATAGCAACCTGGCTGAAAAAGTTAAAGATGGTTATCTTGTTAATGGAGACATGACATATGAGCATGATGAACGGATCAAAACACAAGAAGTGAAATTTGATAAAGAATTGAATCCAGTTTATGTCAATGTTTATGATGATGCCGGAGTGGAAATTATTCAGTTAACTGTAAATTCTTTTGAAGTTAATCAAGATATAGGAGTTGAGAATTTCCAACAAGAAACGATTATGGAATCTAATCAAAGTCAGTATACCAGTGTAGCGTCTGCATTACCACTTTATCCAGTAGCTTTAATGGGATCAACTTTAGAAAATGAAAAAGTTTCACAAATTGATAATATGACTAACCATATTTTAAAATTTACTGGTGATAAATCTTTTACGATTATTGAAAGTGGTTCGGAAAGTGAGGATATGACTGTTGAAGTGGTTAGTGGTGATTTGATTGATTTGGTAGATGGTATTGCATTTGAAGGAAATAATCAAATGACATATTTATCTTCAGGGATTGTTTGTTCAATATATTCTAATGATTTAACAAGAGCTGAAATGATTTCAGTTTTAACAAGTATGCAATCATCACAAGTGAAATAGGTTGAAAGACCTATTTTTATTTGTTATTGACACATACTTTACAAAAAATACAAATTATTTTAGATTGGATATGTTTATTAATGATAAACTCCTGATTGAAAGGGCTAATTTTTCTTGAAAATACTGTTTGTTTAGACTATACTAAATCATTGAAAGAAGGTGCTACTGTGATACATTATCGTGATACTTATGCTTTGATTCGTTTGGATTATCTCAAAGATAATGTTGAAACATTATATCGTAAGGTCAAAAAACCAATGATTGCGATTATAAAAGCGAATGCCTATGGGCATGGCTATCAGCAGGTTGCTGATGTTTTAAAAGAGTATCCTTATATTTCTATGTTTGGCGTTGCTACATTGAAAGAAGCTATTGATTTACGAAAACTTGGAGTTCAACAGGATATTTTGGTTTTAGGAGCTATCCCTTTAGAGGATTTGGATATGGTCATCGAATATGATATTACATTATCTTTATTTTCTAAGGAATATATGAATGAAATATTATTATTACATCATCATACTAAACCAGTAAAAGTGCATATAAAAATTGATACAGGAATGAATCGTATTGGCTTTAAAACAAAAGAAGAATTTGAAGACATTTTGGTGCATTGTCCATCACATGTTTTTCAAATTGATGGTGTTTTTACTCATTTTGCGACAGCCGATGATTATTTACAAGATGATGCTTACGAAAGTCAATTGAATATGTTTTATGATATTATTGGCAATCATCAATTTCGTTATATACATTGTCAAAATTCTGCAGCTATGATCTATCATAAAGAGCCACTTTCTAATATGGCTAGAATCGGTATTGCCATGTATGGCTGTGATCCATCTGGAAATGAATCACAAGAATTAAAACAAGTTATGTCGCTTTATACACGCGTTGTGATGTTGAAAAAGGTAAAAGCTGGCGAACGTATTGGTTATGGCTTGACTTATACTGCTTTAGAAGATGAATTTATTGCGACATTACCAATTGGTTATGCTGATGGTTTTATTCGTGCTAATCAAGAACGAGAAGTATATATAGGTGGACACTATTATCCGATTGTAGGAAGAGTCTGTATGGATCAGGTGATGGTGAAAGTTGATGAGAATGTGAAGGTCCATGATGAGGTGGAAATTTTCGGAGAACATATTTCACTTGCTAGAATGGCGAAAGAGCTACATACTATTCCATATGAAATTATGTGTTTAGTGAGTGAGCGTGTTGAAAGAATTTATCAATGAAATCATTGAAGACAAAATAAAAGATGATGTTTTATGACATCACCCATTATTTTGTCTTTTTTACTGTTCAAAATTTTCTTTTATAAAATCATATAAAGAATAATATTCTAAGCTTCCATCTCTTGCTGCGACGACTTGACCGTTTTTAATAATTAAGGTAGATGGATAAGTTATATTTGTATCAAAAGTGTCTTCGATGTATTGATCGATATCTTCGATTTCATTTGTATCTAAATAATATAATGGTATAGAACGATGATTTGTTGTGTACTTTGTCATAGTTGATTGATAACTTGTAACAGTAGAGTCAGTTGAATCACCAATTACCACAACAAAATCTTTTCCTTTTTCAACCATTGATGTTAATTGCTTTTGTGAAATGGTTTTATAGTCTTTAAAGGTTGCTTGACGATAGATAAACAATCCTAGAAATACAACGATAACAATACCAAAGACACTAATTTCTTTTGCAAATTTTCTTATAAATTCCATTGCATATGCCTCCTAATACAGCTTTATTTTAACAAATTTATACAGGTATGACAATAAGAAGATTGTGTGAAAAGTGACAAAGGATTTACTTTTAAAAAGATTATAGGTAAAATAAAATAAAGAAAATATGCTGAAGGGAGTAAGAAAAATGAAAAAATATTTAACTTTGGATGTTGGTGGCAGTGCTATAAAATATGCCCTCATTCAAGAAGATTTAACAATATTAGAAAAGTCCAGTGTTCCAACCCCAATGGATTGCTTGGAACATTTTGTTGAAACGATTGGAGAATTGTATGATCAATACGCTTCACAAATAACTGGAATGGCGATTAGTATGCCAGGCATTATTGATCCTGAAAGAGGATATTCATATACTGGCGGAGCATTGCTTTATATAAATAAATTAGAAACGGTTAAGATTTTAAAGGAAAGATGTCCAACTCATATTACAATTGGAAATGATGCCAAATGTGCCGCTAATGCTGAAATTGGTTTTGGTAATTTAAAAGATATTCAAGATGGTGCAGTCGTTATTTTAGGAACAGGTATTGGAGGATGTTTGATTAAAGATCATAAAGTACATACCGGGCGTCATTTTAGTGCTGGGGAATTCTCTTTTATTAAAACAGATTGTCATGATCCTTTAAAATGGGATTATGCTTGGTCTACACGTAATGGTATTAAAGGACTTTTGAAAAGGGTACAGGAACAATTAGGAACTGATGAACACATGACCGGTATTGAAATTTTTGAATTAGCTAATCAAGGAAATGAAAAAGTCATTGCCGGAATTAATCAGTTTGCTTTAGAAGTGGCAACCCAGATTTTTAATGTGCATATTATTTTTGATTGTGAAAAGGTGGTTATTGGTGGAGGTATCAGTGCTCAGCCATTATTGATTGAATTGATTCAAAAGAATCTTGATCAGATTTTTGAACATTTAGGTTTTGATGTTGCTAAACCAGAAATCGTACCTTGCTTATATCGCAATGATGCTAATCTTTATGGAGCTTTATATCAGCATATACAAACATATCATGAATAATATTGATGGAGAGAATATATGAATGAACATGAGCAGACGCGTTATCTTTTTGCGCAAAGTATTAAAGACTTAATGCAAAAACAATCCTTAGATAAAATCACTGTTACTGATATTGTCAAACGAAGTGGTATGACACGACAGACATTTTATCGCTATTTTCAAGATAAATATGATTTAGTGAATTGGTATTTTGAAAAATTAGCAGATAAATCTTTTCGTCAAATTGGGAATTCTTCCACTTTAAGAGAAGGTTTGATTAAGAAGTTTACTTTTTTATTAAATGATCGAACGTTTTTTATGCAGGCTTTTCAATCGAAGGATTATAATAATGTTGAAAGCTATGATTATCAATGTATTTTAGAATTTTATATCCATGTGATTGAAAAGAAGATTGGAACAATTCCTTCTGATATTAAGTTCTTGTTAGAAATGTATTGCCATGGTTCTATTACAATGACAGTTAATTGGGCAATACATGGAATGCAGGAATCACCTGAAGTTATTGCTGATTTGTTAATCGAAGCTTTGCCTCCTAAATTAGAAGCTTTATTATCAGATTTGTCTCACCATTCAACCCTTTTAAAAAAAGGAGATTAATTTGAGATTGAAAAAGGATAGGTATATTATGTATAATGGTAAATGTTATTGATAGGAGGAGGAAAGAAAATGTTAAATCCGTTAATATTGCAAACAGATTTTGGTTTGGCAGATGGGGCTGTTAGTGCTATGTATGGTGTTGCTTTCAGTGTAAATGAAAATTTAAGAATATTTGATTTAACCCATGATATTCGACCATATGATGTTTGGGAAGCATCATATCGTTTAATTCAAACAGTCAATTATTGGCGTCAAGGAAGTGTTTTTGTTTCAGTCGTTGATCCAGGGGTAGGATCTAATAGAAGGAGTATAGCAGTCAAAACGACGGGGGGACAGTATATTATTACACCTGATAATGGAACATTGACACATGTGAAAGAGATCGTGGGTATTGTTGAAGCAAGAGAAATTGATGAAACTATTAATCGTCTTCCGCATTCGGAAGAAAGTTATACTTTTCATGGACGTGATATCTATGCTTATACGGCTGCTAAGTTGGCTGCTGGATTGATTACTTTTGAAGATGTTGGATCGGCGATTGAGGTTGAATCTATTGTGGAATTAAAGACAATACCACCTTGTCTGGAAAATGGGGTTATTCATGGAACGATTGATGTTTTAGATGTTCGTTTTGGTAGTTTGTGGACAAATATTCCACGTGATATGTTTAAGAAGTTATATGTATCATTTGGTCATTATGTTGAAATATGTATTGAATATGATCATCGAGTTGTTTATAAAAATATTATGGTTTATGCTAAATTTTTTGCAGATGTTAGTACTGGAGAAGCATTGTTATATAGCAACAGTTTAGATCGAATGGCTGTAGCCATTAATCAAGGAAGCTTTGCTAATGCTTATAATATTTCTACTGGAACGAAATGGCGAATTTCTATTCGTCGCATATCAAAGACGATTTCTGAATAATTTGATGAAATTATCATCAGCATTATTGACAAACTGTAAGGAAAACATTACTATATTTGTGTTGAAATTAATTGAAGGAGAGGGAGAAATGTCAAATGAATAAGAAGACGATGTTACAGAAATTTGTTGGGACTTGGAATACCCAAACAATTATTGGAGTTGCGATTGGTGTCGCTTTATTTGCCGTTTTAATGAACTATGGGTCAATTAAAGTTATGACAAATACAAGTTTAACAACGGCTATGCTTGTACCGGTTATTGTTGGAGGTTTATTTGGGCCTTTACCTGCAGCGGTCGCTGCTGGACTTGGAAATGTTGTGGCTGATCTAATTGGCGGATGGGGTTTCTGGTTTGATTGGTCTATTGGAAATGCAGTTCTAGGTTTATTTGTTGGTGCTTTACCTTTATATGGTGCTTATATTAAAGAAGGTGTTTTTGAAATTAAACACATGGTTATTTATGCAATACTTTGTGTTGTTGGATGTGCAGTTGGTTTTGGTTTAATAACTCCATTCTTTACATATTTGTGGTATGGTGGAGAATTATCTATTACACTTATTCAGTCTGTTGTTGGTTCTGTTTCTAATATTATTGTTTTATTGGTTGCAGGAATTCCAGTATTAAAAATTATTGCTCAAAGAAATGCTCGTGGTCAAAATTTAACAGTTGAGTAATGAAGAAACCGGTTGTTGAATTTAAAGATTTCAGTTTTCGATATAAATCTCAAACTGAGATGACTTTAAAAAATATTAATCTAACAATTTATGAAGGTGAAAAGGTTTTACTCTTAGGACCATCTGGATGTGGTAAGTCAACTTTATCTTATTGCATCAATGGATTAATACCATTTTCTTTTGATGGAGAAATAAAAGGTTCTTGTAAAATTGCTAGTTTGGAATTACTTCAATCTAGCATTTTTCAGTTAAGTAGTAGAGTTGGAACAGTTTTACAAGATTCAGATGCACAATTTGTTGGATTATCAGTTGGTGAAGATATTGCATATGCACTGGAAAATGATAATGTACCACGAGAAGAAATGATTCCACGTGTATATCGATCAGCGAAGATTGTAGACATGCATCACTTTTTAGAAAAAGTTCCTTATGATTTAAGTGGTGGACAGAAACAACGCGTTGCTTTAGCGGGAATTATGCATGATGATGTTAAAATATTATTATTTGATGAACCATTAGCCGCTTTAGATCCGATGATGGGGAATTATGCGATTGATTTGATTGATCGCATTCATCGTGAACAAAATAAAACAATTATCATTATTGAGCATCGATTAGAGGATGTTTTATATCGTCATATTGATCGTATCATTTTAATGCGTGAAGGAACAATCATTGCGGATATGAGTCCAGATGAATTATTGGTTAGTCATTTATTGAAGGAAAACGGAATACGTGAGCCTTTGTATATTTCGGCTTTAAAAAATGCTGGTTGTCAACTGCAAAAAGAACATATCAGTCAAGCCAATGAAATGGATTTAGAGCCTTATAAAGATCAAGTTCTGAAGGATTTTCAACAGTCTTTAAAGACCTCGCCAAAAGAACAAAAAGAAGTTATTATCGATGTGAAAAATTTGGCTTTTAGTTATGACTTACGTCATAAGTTTTTGGAAAATGTGTCTTTTCAAATCACAAGAGGAGAAAAAATAGCAATCATTGGACAAAATGGTGCAGGAAAAAGCACTATCGCAAAATTGCTCTGTGGTATAATTCGTCCAACGAGTGGTGAAATATTATTGAAAGGGCAAAATTATTTACAGTACTCAATTAAAGAAATTGGTGAAATGGTAGGATATGTCATGCAAAATCCAAATCAAATGATTGTTAAAGATATGATTAAAGATGAAGTTGCATTGGGATTAGTTTTGCATGGTTATAGTGAATCTGATATTGAGGAAAATGTAATTGATGCATTAAAAAAATGTAATCTTTATGCAATGCGAAATTGGCCAATTTCAGCATTAAGTTATGGTCAAAAGAAAAGAGTAACGATCGCTTCCATTCTTGCAATGAAGCCCGATGTCATCATTTTAGATGAACCAACGGCCGGTCAAGATTATCGTGTTTATACCGAAATTATGACATTTTTAGATCAATTAAATGCACAATATGACATTACGATTTTATTTATAACGCATGATATGCATCTTGCGATTGAATATACAGATCGTGCTATCGTATTTAGTGAAGGAACATGTATTGGTGATGATCGTGTTTTTAAGATTTTAAGCAATGAAGATATTATTCAACGTGCTCATTTAAAAGAAACGTCGCTTTTTACATTATCTAAGCGTTTAAATCTTCCTTGTGATAAATTTACAGAACATTTTATTCAATATGAAAGGATGCATCGCTATGAATAATTTTATTATTAATTTGATTCCTGGTGAGACATTTCTTCATAAATTATCAGGAACAACAAAAGTTCGTTTGTTTTTTGTTTTAATTATCTATTTAATTATGTCATTTGATTTACGACTTATTGTGCCTGTGTTTGTTTTATCTATTATTGGCTTATTTTCATTAAAACCAAAAATGAAATCATTACGATATATCATTATTTTTGTGGTAGCAATGAATATTGTTAATATTATTTTATACTATCTTGCGAATCCTCATTTGGGTCTGCTATATTTTGGAAAAGAAACGTTATGGTTTCAGTTTAATGATTATTTCATAGTTACTTATGAAGAGGTTTGGTTTTTATTATCACGCCTTTTGAAAATGTTGACTTCTTTCTTGGTTTCTTTAGATTTTATTTTATCTATTACCCCTAGTGAGTTTGCAGCAGGATTATACGCTTGTAAAGTTCCGTATAAGGTGTGCACAATTGTTGAAATGGCATTTCGTTATATTCCTGATATATCACGAGATTATCATAATATTAAGATTTCCATGCAGGCAAGAGGAATGGAACTTAATCCTAAAAAAGCTGGAATTATTCAAAGACTGAAACAAAGCCTTTTGATTATTATTCCATTAGTGATTACCTCTTTTGATCGAGTTGGTAATATTTCTAATGCCATGGATTTACGTGGTTTTGGTAAGGGGAAAAAGCGAAGTTATTATGCTGAACATGAAGAAACACCTCAAGATAAGAAAGTAAAAGTGATTTATTGTCTTTTAGCTATTTTTGTGGTTGCCTATATAATAGCAAAATTTATTTGGAATATTCCGGAAGTTTGGTATCCATTTTCATAAATAAGGAGAAATTGTATGAAATCATGTATTGTTTTTCAAACGGATTTTAGTTTGGATTGGCCTTTTGTTGCAACAATGAAAGGTGTTTGTAAACAAGTTGACCCAACATTGGAGTGTTTTGATAGCACTCATACAATTACACAATTCAATGTTTTAGAAGCAAGTCAACAATTAAATTATGTAGAGCCATTTTGGCCAACTGGGACAGTCTTTGTTTCAGTCGTTGATCCAGGAGTTGGAACGTCGCGGAAAGCCAGTGTTGCTAAATTAAAGGATGGTCAATATGTTGTAACTCCTGATAATGGAACGTTGACGCATCTTTATTATACTGTTGGTATCGAAGAAATGAGAGAGATTGATGAGATAGTTCATCGTTATCAAGGAACGGAAAATGTATCTGTCTTTCATGGACGAGATTTGTTTGCTTATACGGCTGCAAAGTTAGCAAGTGGACAAATTTCTTTTGAAGAAGTTGGTCCTTCATATCCTATTGAAGAAGTTGTTTTATTGGATTATCGTTATTTAAGAGCTGATGTGAGAAGTGATTTTGTAGAAGGAATTGTTTCTAATGTTTCTGATCCTTATGGAAGTATTGTTTTTAATATTTTAACAGAAGACTTTATTCATGTTGGATATCAGGAAGGAGATTATGTTCATATTGTATTAAAAAATGATGAGGGTATTTATTTTGAGGATGATGTCCTTTATGCAAAATCATTTGGTTTTGTGGAAATAGGTGATCCTGTTATTTTTAATTCATCTTCTAATTATATATCAATTGGTATAAATCAAGGAAACTTTAAAGATAAGTATTGTGTAAAGACGGGTCTTAATTGGATTGTACAAATGTCAAAAGATAATATGAAGTGACCTCCTAGTTGCCAAAACGTGGATTACGATTCATAA
>CAYSWW010000079.1:0-9791 GCA_964434915.1 uncultured Coprobacillus sp. | reverse complement strand
TCCGTTATGACTTGCTTCATATAAATCTCAACATCATGCACCGAACGCTAATTTAAAGCCTCTCGCATGATTTTATTTTACTTAACATAAGCAAGTTAATGCTGAAAAGCGATAATCATCATATATAGAAATGTTAAAAAGTTCAACCCTCTAATTTGAATCAACAACATAATCACAATCTTTCCAATAATAAACTATCCCAGGTCAAAGTTCTACAAATGTCCACCGAACATTTGCGACGGAGTATTTCAAAAAATTTGTGATGACAACTTGAGTAGTATTTGTTCATAAGAATCTTGTTTGCATTGATTTTTCATATATTTTTTTATTGCTTACTTATGTTGCACTCTACACTCGACACAAAAAACTACCGCTCCAAAAATTTCCTCCCCAAAGCTGTTTCTTCACTTCAAGATGCTCAACAAATATACGTTTTGCTGTTATGCTTTTGATTGTTGTTATAATCTTAGTTGGACTATAATCTGGTGTTGACTACACAAGAAAGTGTACATGATTTTTATCAGCACTTATTTCAAGAAATGTTATCCAATCATATCTCAATTCTATTTCTTCGCATATTTGCTTCAAGCTTTCATTCACAGTTTCTGTTATGACTATGTGGCGGTCTTTTGTTGGACAGACGAAATGGTAAACAAGATTCGATACATTATGTGAATGATGAATATTAATACTATCTGGCAATATATAATCACCCCAATGTTATGTTATAACATTGAACACTGCGCTACAAGCAACGGGGAAGTGTCCAAGAGTAAAAAGTATTCACTGGATACTTTTTACTTATTGTACGAAATCGCACCTACGGTACTCCTTCATACCCATTATACTGTTGCGCAATTGTTCTTGATGTTAAACCAGGCACACATGTTGCTGAAGTTAATAAAAATGATTGAAAAATGAAGTTGTTTGATTTTGATGAGCAAAAGACAAACTCAATAGAAATATATCTAAGATAATAACCCCTAAAAAGCTTCTGGCAATCCGACGTGTTGATGAAAAAACTTCAGTTTTTTTAATTTGATGAATATCTAACTGATTATTCGTCCTCACTTAATATGCTTTCTGCACACATCATTCCATCCACTGCCGCTGACATAATTCCTCCTGCATACCCTGCTCCTTCACCAATTGGGTAGATACCTGATAAGTTAGATTGATAGCGGTCATCACGCACCAATCTTACTGGTGCACTGCTTCGTGCTTCTACTCCTGTTATCAGTGTATCTTCACTAATAAATCTAGGCATTTTTTGATTCATTAATTGTAAACCTTCTTTTAAATTACGATTAATATATTCAGGAAAAAGCAAGTTTAAATCTGCAAAAACATAACCAGGACGATAAGTAGGTTGAATTCCTTTACATGCTGATGTCACAGTATGTTGAAAATAATCCTTGACAAGTTGCACAGGAGCATTATACGAGCATCCACCCAATTCAAAAGCTTTTTGTTCTAACTGTCGTTGAAAAGCAATACCCGCTAGCGGATGATTACTGGCAAAATCAGAAGTATTGATATTCACTAAAATAGCGCTATTGGCATTTTGTCCATCACGGGCATAATAACTCATCCCATTAACACATAAAGTGCCTTCTTCATGCATCGATGGCACCACATAACCACCTGGACACATACAGAAAGTATAAACTCCTCTTCCTTCACTTGTTTTCACTGCCAACTTATAAGGCGCTGCTTTAAGATAAGGAGATTCAGCACTTTGTTTGTATTGAATTTGATTGATCAATTGTTGAGATTGCTCAATACGCACACCCACAGCAAATGCTTTTTGTTGTATTGTCAAACCCTTTTGATACAACATTTCATATGTATCACGAGCACTATGTCCAATTGCTAAAACAAGTGCATCCGTTTCAATAGTAGAAATGTGATGATCATGAAGAAGTTTTACTTTTTTAACACCTTGATCCACCTCAAAATCAATCATTTGCGTATCAAACAAAAATTGTGTTCCTTTTTCTTCCATATCTTGACGCATATGAATGAGAATTTTTCTTAAATTGTCAGTTCCAATGTGGGGTTTAGATAAATAAAGAATATCCTGTGGAGCCCCATATTTCACAAATGTCTCTAATATAAATGATAAACGTTTATTTTTTATACCGGTCGTTAACTTACCATCCGAGAACGTTCCTGCTCCACCTTCACCAAAAGCAATATTACTTTGGGGTATAAGAATTCCCTCATTAAATAGTTTTTCCACATCTTTAACTCTTTGTTCAACAGACTGACCTCTTTCTATCACTGTTACCTTTTGTCCAACTTCTGTTAATACATAAGCACAAAAAAGCCCTGCCGGTCCACTTCCTATAATCACAACACGTTGATTATTTTTGGGTAAAAAATGATACTGATATTTTTCTACCTTTTGAACTTTTGGATGAGTTTTAAGAAACTCTTCTTCATGTTCAATTTCAAAATGAAATGAACAAATAAAATGAACATGACGACGACGTGCATCAATAGATTGTTTTACTAACTGAACATTTTTTATTTCTTTTTCTCTCACATTGAAATATTGTGAAAGTATTTTTTGATAATTTGTTTGTCCTAAAACAAGTTTAATATTATTAACTCTTAACATAAATCTCCTTTTCTATGGCTTGAGCAACGCAATAAGCACTCGCAAAAGCAAAGTGCAAGTTGTAACCTCCACACAAACCATCAACATTTAATATTTCCCCTATCGCATACATATGCTTATAACGTTGAATTTGTAAATTTTCATCGACCTCTTGCAAAGCTAAACCACCCTTCATAACTTGAGCAGTTTCATAGTTCCTTAAACCAGTAATATCAAGCCTAAAATCTTTTAAAAGGCTTACGATTTGTTGAACAGAATGAGCCGATAGACTTTCTAGATATGCCGATAATTTATTATTGACCAATCCATCATAAAAATGATGATAATTTTTTTTCAAACGTTCTTTTATATATCGACTTAAACACTGCTCATCCATTTCATCAAAAAAATCAATAGATAACTGATAATGATGATCCTTCTGATAAAAAGCAGATAACTGCATGATTGCAATACCACTCACACCATAATCGGTAAACAAAAGTTCCCCTTTTTCTTTTCGGATACATTTGTGATTCTCTAATAAAGTAAAAGTTCCTTTAACTCGTACACCCTTTAATTGTTTTAAGACCGGAAACGTATACATCTGAACTAATGATGGCATCGGTTCAATTACTTGTAAATGCAATTGCTTTAAAAGGTTATATCGACTTGATTGAATACCTGACAATTTTCCAGCTTGGCTACCCATCGCAAAAACAACATAATCTGCCGTTATCATTTGTTGATTTGTTTTAATCACATACGGCATTTGCGAATTAACACATAACACTTCCTCGCCATATAAAAATAAAACTCCTAAGTTTTCTGCAGCTTGCATAAGAATACGTTTAACTGATAAAGCTTGTTCACTTTTGGGATATAATAATTTTCCTTGATAAATCGTATATAATCCCAATTCATGCATCCGTTTAACCATGTCAAAATCCTGAATAATAGTTTCAACAATATCTAATCGATCGCTAAAATAATAGTCTATTGACATATCTTGATTAGATAAATTACATCGTCCATTTCCCGTCGCTAACAGTTTTTTTAAAGACGTCGCATTTTGTTCAAGAATAACGACTTGAATATCTGGAATTTTCTGTTTTAAAAGGATAGCTAGATATACACCTGAAGCTCCTGCTCCAATAATGACCACTTTCTTCAACAGTATCACCTCATCTCCTTATTTTATACGAAATGTTATGAATATACCATTTTTTATTGAAAAAAGAAAAAAAAATGTATATAATACAGAAGTAATTTTTAAAGGAGGAATTATTAATGGGTAGAGCACATGAAGTACGTAAAGTTGCGATGGCAAAAACTGCTGCAAAAAAAGCAAAATTATATTCTCGTTATGGGAAAGAAATTTATTTAGTTGCAAAATCAGGAGGTCCCGAATTAGATGGAAACTTAGCTTTAAGACGTTTAGTTGAAAAAGCTAAAAAAGAACAAGTTCCAGCTGACGTTATTAAACGTGCTATAGATAAAGTTAAAAGTGGTGTCACTGAAGATTATGAACCAATTCAATTTGAAGGTTTTGGTCCTAATAACTCTACTTTAATCGTTAAATGCTTAACTAATAATATTAACCGTACAATTTCTCAAGTTCGTCCTGCTTTTACAAAAGCAAAATCCAAATTAGGTGCTGAAGGATCAGTTTCCTATTTATATAATACAGAAAGTACTGTTATTTTTAGTGGTATGGATGAAGAAGCTGTTTTAGATGCCTTGATTATGGCTGAAATTGAAGTAAAGGATATAACAACTCTTGAAGATAAACGTATTAAGATCACAGGTGAACCAACTGATTTAAATAAAATTAAAACAACCATTGAAGAAGTGAAACCTGATGTCGAATTTGATGTTGATGAAATCACTACAACTCCTCAAGAATATGTTGAACTTGAGGGTGATGATATGATGCTATTTGAACGTTTAATGGATTTATTAAATGATTGTGATGACGTAGATCAAATTTTCCACAATGTTTCTAACTATAATGACGGAGAAGAAGAATAACATGCTTCAGCATGTTATCTTTTTTATATGAAAATTACCCATCTTACACAAAGTGGTATTTATATAGAACTTGATCATCATCAACTTCTCTTTGATTATTATCAAGGAGAACTCATTATTTATCCAGAAAAACCATTATATGTTTTTGTATCACATCGTCATTATGATCACTATAATCCAGCGATTTTTAAAATTCAACATCCTCAGATAACTTATATTTTATCATCAGACCTCAGACATAAACATCCAGGTCATTATGTTGATCCACATCAAGATTATAATTTTGATGATATTCATGTCAAAACTTTACTTTCAACTGATGAAGGTTGTGCCTTTATTGTTCAAGTTGAAGGAAAAATCATTTATCATGCTGGCGATTTGCATTGGTGGCATTGGACAAATGGATCTGATGAAGACAATACTTATCAACGTTTAACTTATCAACAAGAAATCAATTCTATTCATGAAGCAGTAGATATTGCTTTTGTTGTGGTTGATCCTCGTTTGGAAGGTGCTTATCTGTTAGGAATTCAATATTTCTTGCAACATGTTAAAGCAAGATATCTTTTTCCTATTCATTATTTTGGTGATTATACAACGAGTCAAAAACTCTTAAAAGAAAAACTTGACAATCCTTATCAAGCTCAAATCATTTCCTTTCAACATCCCCAAGAGACTCACGAAGTCTTTTAAAAAAATCATAACCACTGATAAAATCAGTAGTATGAACCAGTCCTGTAAGGGTATGTTATTATGTAAGTTCTTCGACCACTAAAGACTGACAACCATAACACTTTCTTATTTTATCTCCTTAAAGGACAATGTCATTAAGTTAAGGTTTTAATGACACTCGAGGGTTATATTGCAAATATACCCTCTCTTTTTTATCATTTTTCAAAAGAAAAGCATTAACTTTGTAGCGATAGTGTGTGACCAATTATCAATTTTATTGATAATTGGTCAAGTGTTTATACATATATATTGGAGGTACTTGAACACGATAACTATAAGCATCTTAAAAATGTTCTTTTTCACAATATCAAAAAATCTCTCTGAAGCCTGCTCTATCTTCTGTGTCAATCCTGATAGTGATTTCACTAGGAACAAAATCAGACTCGAAGTCTTCAAGAATTTGTTTGATGGATCCAACAAAAAAACTTTCACGAAAAAGTTATATCATGGCTATAGGATATTAGCCATTAATGACAGTGTATTGTCTATTGATAATACCATCTTTGATGATGAAACAACCGAATTGATGATAGAGACTATGAATCCTACAATGATTTTGAACATGTTGTACAATCAGAACATCAAGATCTGATTTGTGTTAGAAATGTCAGATTACAATCAAGTATTACCCGATCATTGGGGGCATTTCCTGATGGTAAATTTAATGTTGATGTATTCAAAATATTGACCATAAAATAAAAAAACTTGTCCTGATAGAACTTTACAATATGAGATTGAGAGAAGAAACTTCATTTCGAGAACTCTAGTTAATTTAATAAAATCTGTACATATGTTTCTAAGAAAAAAGGTGGAAAAATCAACCTGTAAAGCATCTGAAAGCTAAAAACTATATTTTTTTTAGCTTGAATAAATACTAAAAATCATGAAAAATATATTTTCATACAATTCCTAGTTAAATATTGTCATCTTAACTTAATGACATTGCATGTCTATTCTATATATTCTTAATAAAAAATGCGAGTTTTAGCACTTTATTTATCCAAGTGCTAATTTGTTCATTTTCAGTTCATATAAAAGACTATAATAATCTTTGTTAGCAAAGAAGGATAATGAGTGCTAAATTGAAGGAGGAATATAAATGTTAAAACCATTACATGACTATGTTATTTTAAAAAAGGAGAAAGCTGAGACAACAACTGCTAGTGGAATTATCTTAACAAATCCAAAAGAACAAGCAAGCAATCAAGCAACAGTTGTTTCTGTTGGTCCTCAATGTGATAAAACTTTAAATTCAGGAATGATGGTTATTTTTAAGGAATATTCAGGAACTAAATTTAAAGATAATGATGATGAATATACAATTTTAAAAGAAGAAGATATTTTAGCTATTGTTGAATAGGAGGAATAAGTATGAGTAAAGAAATACGTTTTTCAAAAGATGTAAGAGATGATATGTTAAAAGGAGTCAACACTTTAGCTGATACTGTTAAAGTGACAATTGGCCCTAAAGGAAGAAATGTGGTATTAGATAAAGGATATGGTTCTCCATTGATTACAAATGATGGTGTTTCTATTGCCAAAGAAATCGAATTAGAAGATGCCTTTGAAAATATGGGAGCTAAATTAGTTTATGAAGTTGCTAATAAAACAAACGATGTTGCTGGTGATGGAACAACAACAGCTACAATCTTAGCTCAAAGCATGATTCAAAACGGATTAAAAGCAGTTGAAAAAGGTGCTAATCCAGTTTTGATGCGTGAAGGTATTGATTACGCTAGTAAAGAAGTTGTGAAATATATTTTAGATAAATCACATAAAATTGAAACAAGTGATGATATTGCTAATGTTGCAACAATTTCTTCTAGTGATAAAGAAATTGGTCAATATATTGCAGATGCTATGGATAAAGTTGGACGTGGCGGAGTTATCAGTGTTGATGAATCTAATAGTTTTGATACAGAATTAGAAGTTGCTGAAGGTATGCAATATGATAAAGGATATGTATCTCCATACATGGTATCTGATCGTGAAAAAATGACTATAGATTTAGAAAATCCATTAATCATGATTACTGATCAAAAGATCAATACTATTCAAGAAATTCTACCTATTCTTGAACAAGTTATGCAATCAAATCGTGCATTATTATTAATTGCAGATGATTTTGAACAAGAAGTTATTTCAACATTAGTTGTTAATAAATTAAGAGGAACATTCAATGTTGTTGCAACTAAAGCTCCTGGTTTTGGTGATAATCAAAAAGAAATCTTACAAGATATGGCTATCCTTACAAATGCAAAGTTCTACAATAAAGATTTAAATATGAGCTTAAAAGATATGCAATTAGAAGATTTAGGTTGCGCAAAGAAAGTGCATATTACAAAAGATCATACAACAATGATTGGTGGTCAAGGAGCTAAAGATGCTATAGATGCCAGAATTCATGAAATTACTCAACAAATGAACAACGCAAAAAGTGATTATGATAAGAAAAACTATGCTGAAAGACTTGGTAAATTAAGTAATGGTGTTGCTATTATTAAAGTTGGTGGCGCTACTGAATCCGAATTAAAAGAAAAGAAATTAAGAATTGAAGATGCTTTAAATGCTACAAAAGCTGCTGTTAGCGAAGGAATTGTCATGGGTGGTGGTGTTACTCTTGTTAATGCCTATGTAGCTTTAAAGAACCAATTAAAGAGCGATAATGTTGATATTCAAAAAGGTATTAAAGTTGTTTTAGATGCTTTACTTGCTCCTATGAGCCAAATTGCTGAAAATGCTGGATTCAATAGTGATGAAATTGTTGAAAAACAAATGACTGTTGAAGATGGTATAGGATTCGATGCTAAAAATGGTGAATGGGTTTCTATGTTCGATAAAGGAATTATCGATCCAACAAAAGTAACTCGTAGTGCTTTATTAAATGCTGCAAGTATCTCTGCTTTATTTATTACTACAGAAGCAGGTGTTGCTCCAATTAAAAGTGATGAACCTGCTGCCCCAGTAGCTGGTCCAGCAATATATTAAAATTAAGGATATGCATTCATCAATTGAATGCTATCCTTTTTTTATTAAATAAAAAGAGATTGAAAATCATCTCAATCTCTTGCTACTTTTATTTCCCTTGCTTTATCTGCGACAGCTTTAGCAACGGTAGTTGCTACACGAGGATCTAAAGCATTCGGTATAACATAATCCGCAGATAATTCTTCATCGCTTACCAACGATGCCAATCCATATGCTGCAGCTAATTTCATTTCTTCCGTAATTTTACGTGCTTTCACATCCAATGCTCCTCTAAACAATCCTGGGAAAGCCAAAACATTATTAATCTGATTTGGAAAATCAGAACGTCCAGTTCCCATTACAGCTACCCCTGCTGCAATAGCATCATCATACGAAATCTCTGGTTCTGGATTTGCCATTGCAAAAACAATCGGATCTGGTTTCATATTTCTAACCATATCCTGTGTCAATATGCGTGGTGCTGAAACTCCTATAAAAACGTCCGCTTCTTTTAATGCTTCTGCCATTGACATTCTCTTGGCTTGTGAATTCGTTATTTCGGTTAATTCTTGAGTTAAGAAGTCATATTGATCATAATCCTCTTTTGTGACAATACCGTTAATATTAAAGCCGTAAATTTCTTTCACACCTAAAGCATGAATCATTTTTATAATAGAGCTTCCAGCCGCTCCAGTACCACTAACAACAACTGTAATTTCATCTACTTTTTTACGAACAACTTTTAATGCATTCAATAATCCTGCCGTAACAACAATTGCCGTGCCATGTTGATCATCATGAAAAACAGGTATATCTAATTCTTGAATTAATGTTCTTTCTATTTCAACACAGCGTGGAGCACTAATATCTTCTAAATTAATTCCACCAAACGAAGGAGCTAAAGCTTTAACAGTTTGAATAATTTCTTTTGGATCTTTGGTATCCAAACAAATAGGAACTGCATCAATATTTCCAAACTTTTTAAACAAAATTGATTTTCCTTCCATAACAGGTAGAGCTGCTTCTGGACCGATATCTCCTAAACCTAATACAGCCGTTCCATCACTAATAACTGCTACACTATTTTGTTTCCATGTATACTTATAAACATTTTCTTTGTTTTTTACAATTTCACGACATGGCTGAGCAACACCAGGTGTATAAGCCAATGATAAATCATGACTTTCCTCTAAAGGAACTTTTAATTGAATTTCTAATTTTCCACGAACTTCTTCATGCATTTCTAATGCTTCTTGATAAATATCTGACATAACTATCTCCTCTTCTATTTCTTTCATTATGCCATAAATCAATACCATTGAAAAGAAAAAGATGATCTTTTAAGTCAATGTCATTAAGTTTAGGATTTTAATCTATAAAGTCTCATCAGATAAAACGCTGAGATACTTTTTTTGTTGACAAATGGTCTGAATCGTGAGGCTATTAATGAATTTTTATGATT
>CAYSWW010000078.1:0-9827 GCA_964434915.1 uncultured Coprobacillus sp. | reverse complement strand
GCCTATAGCTATCTTTTTCTTTTCATATTCTGACGAATCCAAATTCTTTATAGATAAAAAAGATTCACTTGAAGTGAATCCTTTTAGTCATTTTGATAATTATCAATGATTTCATCTATATGAATACCTAATTGAAATCCCAAAGTAAAATAATCATCAATTGTATTTTGATAATCATCACTTGAATAGTGACTTTGTACTTTTAAAATAGAATGATAAATTTTAAAGAATAAAGTATAGATGTCTATTATCTTTGGAATCTCAGGGTAGTTTTTTATAGTGTCTATACGTAGTTCGAAACCGATAGACATCAACATTGTGAGCCCATCTAAATAATGTTCTAACAATTCATCATGTTGAATAGGCTCTTCTTTTTCCCAAAATAAATAACAACGTGAATCTTGTGAAACTTCAGCTAAATCATGTAAAAAAGATAATATTTTTTGATTTAATCTTTGTGGATTTAAAACTTCATTTTTTGCAGTCTGTATTTCTCTATTAATATAAACTTCATAAATTTTAGAAACTCTATTCATATCTTATCACCTCTTATATTAATTATACTATCTCATGTGAATTGGATTTGAATTATATAATCAAAAAACCTAAATGTTCCAACAAAATTTTACATCCAATTAAAATCAAAATAATACCACCGGTCATTTCCGCTTTGGCTTTATACTTTAAACCAAAAATATGTCCAATCTTTACACCTATCATAGAAATGACAAAAGTAATGATGGCAATAATACTAATAGCATAAAGAATATCTACATTTAAAAAGGCAAAAGTCACACCAATTGCTAAAGCATCTATAGATGTAGCAATTGCTAAAGGTAACATAGCTTTGAATGAAAAGTTACCACTCACTGCTTCTTCTTCAAAGGCTTCTCTCAACATGTTAAAGCCAATAAATCCTAATAAAATAAAGGCAATCCAATGATCAATACTTTCTATTTTTTCTTTAAATTGAACTCCTAAGATATAACCTATTAATGGCATCAGTCCCTGAAAAAAACCAAAGTATCCACCACAAGTCAAAGCATGTTTCAATTGTAGTTTCCTTGTAGATAAACCTTTACAAATGCTCACCGCAAAAGCGTCCATAGATAAACCTATCCCAATCATAACAATCTCAATAAAATGCATAGTGTCGCCCTCCTCATAAAAAAAGAGACTGACTGTGTTATTCCACAGACAAGTCTCATTATTTAAAATCATGCCAGATATAAAATATCAGTATGTTGACATGATCACACACCAATGTGTTAATTACTCCCTCATCGTGCTCATATTATATCAAGCCTAACAATTATTGTCAATTCTCTTTTTCTATGTAATCGCTTTTTATTAGGGTATAGGTCATTTGATTTCTGGTTAAGTCGCGGACGGTATCAAGAAAACTTAAATCTCTTAAATAACATTGATATGAGACTTGTTCATTATATTCTTGGGATATACATTTTATGTGGCATTGTTTTAATAAATGTTCAAATTTTCTTGTATATCCATAATCAATAGTAATTTCATAAAGGTCAACACATTCTTTTTCAACAATTTCAGCATGTTTTAAAGCTTCAGAAACACTTTGACTATAAGCCCGTGTTAAACCACCAGCACCTAATTTAATGCCCCCGAAGAAACGTGTTACAATTGCTAATATATTTGTTAGACCTTGTCTTTTTAAAACATTGAGCATTGGCATGCCGGCAGTACCTGATGGTTCTCCATCGTCTATTGCACGCTCATGATTGTCAATGATGTATGCAACGCAGTTATGAGTTGCAGAGGAATCACTATATTGATGAATGAAATCTTTAACTTGATTGATATCATTGCAAGGAATAAGATGACAAATAAACTCAGATTTTTTAATTATTAATGTATGAGTTGTATAGTTTTTGATGGAAATCATGTGTTCACACACCTTTCTGTTCATTATTATATATGAATTCTAATGATTGTCAAAAGTTGATTAATGATTTATAATGGAAGTAGTAAAAATGAAGAAAAGAGGGATTGTAGTGAGTAAAATTGCTATTCTATCTGATAGTGGATGTCAAATTGAAATAGGAAAGTATGAAGATCAAGGAATTTATATTGTACCACTATGTATTACAATGAAAAATCATACTTATTTAGATCAAAAAGAAATTAGTAGTCAAGAAGTATTTGAGACGATGCAAAAAGAGGATATTATGGTAATGACTTCACAACCACCAACTGGCGAAATGGTTAATATAATGCAACGAATGAAAAACGATGGTTATGATGAGGTAATAGGGTTACCTATTGCAACAGGTTTATCTTCAACATTGAATGGAATGAAAGTTGCTGCTGATATGGTAGGTATACCGATTACATTGATAGATACAAAGGGAACTGCAGGTAATCAAAAATATTTAACTTTTTTGGCTGCACAGTTAGTTGAAGAAGGAAAGACTGTTCAAGAAATACAACCAATTTTAGAAAAATTGATTGATAATTCAGGAACAATCATTTTAGCACCTAATCTTGATCATTTGAAAAAAGGTGGTAGAATTACGCCAACTGTTGCTTTATTGGCAGGAATGTTAAAAATTGTACCAGTGATGGAATTGAATTATGATTTAGCTGGAAAGGTTGATATGCTTACTAAGGTACGTACCTTATCTAAAGCTAAAGCAACATTAGTAGATCGTATGGTTGAACTGGGTGTGAATGCTAAAGAATATAAAGTGACAATAGAACATGTTTTATGCAAAAGTTCAGCTTTAGATGTGAAGAAAATGATATTAGATAAAATTGGAAATGTTGAAATGGAACTAAGAGAACTGCCAGCAGTTGTTGGTGCTCATATGGGAGTTGGTGGTTTAGGTGTTCAATATATTAGAAAATACTCTGAATAAGGAGAATAGATATGGCTTTATTTGATGATTTGACAAAGAAAGCATCAAGGTTTACAGAAGATGCTATTGATAAGACACAAGAGCTAGCTGAAACTGCAAAAATAAAGTTAAAGATTAAGAATCTTGAATCTGATCTTGATGATGTTTATCGTGATTTAGGTAAATATTATTTTGAATTGATTCGCAATGAAAATTCAGTTAATGAAGAAGTTGCTGAAATGCGAAGATGCATTGATGACTATGAAGCAAAGATTATAGAATTGAAAAAAGAAATTGATGAAGGATAAGGAAACTTATCCTTTAAAAAAATCCACTTTTTAAAATAAAAACCAAAAAAACGGTTTTTATTTATGAATAAAAAAATCATCTTTTCCGTATACTTAGTATAATAAGTTTACAAGGAGATGATATTATGAGACAAGATTATCAAACAGTCAATACGTTAACATGGGCACAAAAGAAAAATTATTTATTAAAAATATGCCAAGATACTGATCTAGAAAATTTATTAATAGATTGTATGAATATCAGTCAATTCATTAATTTTATTAAACAATGGCAAAAAGAACTTTATGTATATGCTTTTTTAGCAATATATCAATCACAAAATTATGATGAATTAGAATATCATTTGATTATGATGAATTATTTTTTTGATTGTCAAAGTTATCAACGACTCAAAAAAGAATTGTTTCAAAAGATATCGCAAAAAAGAATCACGATCGATGAATATTGTATCATCAGACATTTAATACCTTTTACCAAACAATCTTTTTCTCAAATTATACATGTTTTACATCATATATATCATATCGATAACGAAGAATGCGCAAAGATATGTTTATTAGAAGATCAACCGCATCTAGCAAGCTATTATTTAAAACAATTAAATCAGTGTGAAAATAAGCAACTTTTGGATTTGTTATGCAGTTATAGTCTTTTGGAATATGTCTCATTAATGAAATATTATAAGAAAAAGACAAATCATTTCAAATGGGTGATGAGTCAATAGGAGTTTATTATGGGAAAGAAAATGTATGTGGTGTGGAGAGTCATCATGACATCATCAAAACCATCAATCAGCACACATGAAATATTGGAAATATTAGAAAAAGAAGGGGTTCATATGGATATAAAGACTGTACGTTCTTGTATTCGTAGGATAAATGCCTTTTGTTTTGAATTGACGGGAAAAGAAATGATGACACTGACCCAAAAAAGTGGGGTAAGAATAGATAATGAATTCTTTACAGATGGGGAACTTCAGTTCCTCATTGATAGTATTATGTTTCATCAGGATTTAAAAGATGAAGATAAGAATACGCTTAAAGAAAAGCTTTTGAAGTTTTCCTCATTTCATCAACAAAATCGCTTAATCCATTTTCAACCAACAAAAAAGGAATTAACATTTTCACTATTAGTTAATCTATCTACTTTGATGAAAGCAATCGATCATCAATATATGATTGCTTTTGAATATATGAATTATGATATCAAAGATGGTGAATTACATGAAATTCCCTCAAACAAAGGAAATCATAATACTCAATATCAAGTATCACCTTATCAAATCGTTATGCAAAATAATCATTATTATTTAATAGGCTATAATGAAATACATAAAAACCAATTAACGACTTATCGAATTGATCGTATGAGAATGATTACTTTAATTTCACAACCTTTTATTGAAATGAGAGAACAGTTTGATATGGTTGATGAAATAGAGAAAATGACAAATATGTATGTTTCTCATCAAAGGGCGACTTTAGAAATAGAATGTGATAAAAAGCTTTTAAGAGAAGTTGTTTCTCGATTTGGTTCAAATATAAAAGCCAAGAAATTATATCAGGATCATTATCTCATCATTATTGAAGATATTCCTATCTCAGAAGGATTAGTGGGATGGATTATGATGTTACAGGATCAAATCAAGCTCATTTCTCCATACTTTTTAAAACAAGAAATTCATTTGCGATTGAAGAAGATGTTAGCTTTATATGAGGATGAGGAATAAGAAGGGCACAGATAATGTGTTCTTTTTTTATAAAAATGTTATAATGGGGTGGGTGATGGATATGCAGAAAATTTTGATTGTTGAAGATGATGATATGATTTCATCAATATTAAAGAAACATTTAAGTAAATGGAATTATGAGGTAGATGTTGTGGAAGATTTTGAACATGTTATGGAAAAATTTCATCAATTTCAACCGTCTTTAGTTTTATTAGATATTTCTCTACCTTATTATAATGGTTATCATTGGTGTCAAGAGATTCGTAAAGTTTCTGAAATTCCTATTATTTTTATTTCATCTGCTAATGAGAATATGAATATTGTGATGGCGATGAATATGGGAGCTGATGATTTTATTAATAAACCTTTCGATTTGAATGTTTTTACTGCAAAGATACAAGCTATTTTAAGAAGAACTTATTCTTTTTCTAAACGTTTTCATGTTTTGACTTATAAAGAATTGGTTTTAAATTTGTTAGAAGCAACTTTGTCTTATCGTGATCGAAAAATTGATTTAACGAAAAATGAATTGAAGATTTTACAGTTATTGTTTGAAAAAAAGGAAATTTATGTGTCGCGGGAAGATTTGATGATGGATTTATGGCAAAGTGATCAGTTTATTGATGATAATACTTTAAGTGTTAATATGAATCGTTTAAGAAAAAAGATAGAAGATTTAGGTATTCCTTCATTGATTCATACGAAGAAAGGATTAGGTTATAAATTATTTTATGAATAAGTTATGGAAATTTTTATGGGATCGTAAATGGGTTTATCTTCTTTATATTATAATTATAGGCATTTTTTGTTTGGTTTTATTTCTTTATGATATGATGGGTGAAGCAGTTTATTACGCTACTTTATTAAGTGTGGTTTTATTGTTGGTTGTGGTAATTGTTGATTTTTATGGCTTTTATCAAAAAGATAAGTATCTTGAACATATTATGTCATTAGAATATATTGATATAGGAGATTTACCTGTTGCTTCGACATTTATTGAACAGCATTATCAACAATTATTGAATGAAATGCAAATATTACATCAAACTTTAGAAAATCAATATGATGAGTCCTATCAGGAAATGATTGATTATTTTACATTATGGGTACATCAAATTAAAATCCCTATTGCGGCTATACGATTATTGATTCAATCTCAAGATTATCATCAAAATGATTTGCTTGTTCAAATTCTTAAAATCGAACAATATGTGGATATGGCTTTACATTATATCAAGATGAAACATATGTCTTCGGATTTACAGATTAAGGAATATGCTTTAGGTGATATTGTTGATGAAGTGATTAAAAAAGAAGCAATTTTCTTTATTCAAAAGAGAATCAAGTTGGATAAACAACCAATTGAAAGTATGATTTTAACGGATGAAAAGTGGATTTCTTTTGTGATTGAACAGATATTATCAAATGCCTTAAAATATACTAAAGAAGGTAAGATTTCAATTTATGAAAAGGATAAAGTTCTGTATATTGAGGATACTGGGATTGGAATTAAGGAAGAAGATTTACCGAGAGTGTTTGAAAAGGGATTTACTGGATATAATGGACGTTTAGATAAAAAAGCGAGTGGTTTAGGACTTTATTTATGTAAACAGATAATGGATAATTTGGGTTATCAAATTCATATTCAGTCGGTTGTTAATCAAGGAACAATTGTTTCTTTGGATTTTCATGTTGATTCTTTAGTAGTTGAATAAACTTACAAAACTGTAAGATTAGAAAGGGAAATTGTAAGAATCATCGATACTACAATATTTCTTTTTTTCATAAAATAAAGGTGTACAAAGGAGAAAGGAGGAAGTCTTATGGCATTATTAGAAGTCAAAAATTTAAAGAAAATATATACGACACGTTTTTCTAATCAACAGGTTCAAGCCTTATCCAATGTAACCTTTAGTGTTGAAGAAGGAGAATATGTTGCGATTATGGGAGAATCAGGAAGTGGGAAAACGACATTATTAAATATTCTTGCTTCATTGGATAAACCTACAAGTGGTGAAGTTTTATTAAATGGTAAGAATTTAACACAAATTAATGAAAAAGAAATTTCCCAGTTTAGAAGAGAAAATTTAGGTTTTGTTTTTCAGGATTTTAATTTGTTGGACACTTTTTGTGTAAAAGATAATATCTTTTTACCTTTGGTTTTATCGAAAGAAGCTTATCCTATTATGAGACAAAAACTGAAAGTTTTGGCTCCAAAATTAGGTATTCAAGATATTTTGGAAAAATATCCTTATGAAATCTCAGGTGGACAAAAACAAAGAGTTGCGGTTGCAAGAGCACTCATCACTGAACCACAGTTATTACTTGCTGATGAACCAACAGGAGCCTTAGATTCAAAATCAACGGATCAATTATTAGAAATCTTTGATCGTATGAATCAAGAAGGACAAACGATTTTTATGGTAACGCATAGTACTAAAGCGGCTAGCTATGCCAAAAGAGTTTTATTTATTCGTGATGGTGAAATTTTTCATCAAATTTATAAAGGAAATCAAACGAATCAACAAATGTATCAAAAAATATCTGATACATTAACATTACTTGCGACAGGAGGGGAATAGAATGAAAAATTTCTTTTATCCTCGTCTGGCATTAACCAATTTAAAAAATAATTCGCAAATCTATTTTCCATATTTACTCACAAGTTCATTTACTGTCATGATGTTTTATCTCATTAATTTTTTAGCACATAATGAAGGCATCGAAAATATGCAGGTAGGTGTTCGAACGATAGATCTGATTTTGAATTTAGGTATTTGTGTTATGATTATATTTGCGATTGTTTTCTTATTATACATTAATAGTTTTTTAGTAAAACGTCGTAAAAAGGAATTTGCTTTGTATAATATTTTAGGTATGGAAAAGAAACATATTATGTTGATGATGTTATATGAAGTAATTTTAACATCTGTAGTTGCTATTGTTGTTGGAATATTATTTGGTATTGTATTTAGTCAGTTAATGATTCTTTTATTGGTTAAAGTCGCAGGATTAGAAACAACAATCACTTTTTCTATCTCTTTGATTTCTATTGTTTTGGTACTGGTTGTTTTTATTCCGCTTTTTCTTGTGACTTATGTGTTTAATGTTATACAGATTCATTTGGCTAATCCTATTGAGTTATTAAGAAGTGCTCAAAGTGGTGAGAAAGAACCAAAAACAAAATGGTTAATGACAATAATAGGGGTGTTAGCATTAGGCATTGGATATTACTTGGCTATTTATATTGAAGATCCTGATACAGCGGTTATCATATTCTTTGTTGCTGTCATCTTGGTAATCGTAGGCACATACAGCTTATTTATGTCAGGTTCTATTACGATTTTAAAATTGTTAAAGAAAAATAAACGTTTCTATTATCAGATTAAGCATTTTACAGCTGTTTCACAATTATTATATCGTATGAAACAAAATGCTGTAGGTTTAGCGAGTATTTGTATTTTATGTACATGTATTCTTGTCATGTTATCAAGTACTATATCTTTATATGCTGGTATTCAAGATATGGTAGAGAGTTTTCAGTCAAGTAGTTTTCAATTTATAAATTATGGTTTTCAAGATGGATCATTGCCTGATCAATCTCAGTTAGATCAATTTTATGAAGATATACAGACACAGTTAGAAGCAAATAATATTGATATTGAAAGAATGATTCATTTTCAACAATATAGTTTAGCTGTAAGAATAAAAGAGAATGAATTTCTTTATGATAATGAAGGAGGCAATTTTGAAGTAGCTATCTTAATTTGTATGACAATTGATGAATATAATCGTGCATATAATAGCAATGTACAATTAGATGATCAAGAAATCTTAATGAGTACGAATTTCTATCATGATACAAAAAGTATAACGATTCATAATCAGCAATATCAAATTAAAGAACAGGTTGATCAACCTTATTTATTAAGAAGTGGACAATCTCATTCTTTAGTACTTATTATGAAAAACGAACAAGTTATCAGAGATGTTTATGCAGCTTTTTATAGTGATGAAGTTGAACCTTATGAATACCTTTATCTTGATTATGAAGATCAATCTCAAGAAGAGGAAGCTGAAAATATACTTATCAAATGTATTGATGATTTCATTGATGCAACAGATGATGGAAATAATGGCGGAATATCTTTTTATCGTTCATCACAATATGAAAAAAGACATAATTATTTAGAAATATTTGGTAGTTTATTGTTTTTAGGTGTCTTTTTAGGAGTTTTGTTTTTGATGGCAGCTATACTGATTATGTATTATAAACAGTTATCTGAAGGGTTTGAAGATCAGAAACGTTTTGAAATTATGCAAAAGGTTGGCATGACTCATAAAGAAGTCAAACAGACTATTCGTTCACAAGTTTTGATTTTCTTCTTCTTACCTTTGATAGTTTCTATTATTCATATGGGTGTTGCATTTCATATGATTAGAGTCATGTTTAGTTATATTTTAACTTCTGGAGCACAAGTCTTTATCATTTGTACACTTATTTCTATTGTGGTTTTGATGATTATTTATTTTATTGTATATTCTTTGACTGCACGTACTTATTATAAAATAGTGAAAAATTAGATAATAGAAAAATAACGACTTTATTTTAGTGAGTCGTTATTTTTCTGACTATTTAAAATAACTGTGGGTTTAGAGTCGCTGCAAAATAACTTGTGGTGACTTTTATTTGCTATTTACAGATTATGGGGTTAAGATCTTGATAAGATATTTAATATATGATTATAATTAGATAATAATTTATAAAAATATAGATAAGATTATTAGTGTTGGATCTAATTAAGTTGATAAGATTAAATGATATAAAGGAGAAAAAAAGGATAGAAATCCACTCTCTTACCAAAAAACTTCTATCCCTAACCTATACAATTATGATAATACTAAAGTTTAAAGATAAATGC
>CAYSWW010000077.1:0-10041 GCA_964434915.1 uncultured Coprobacillus sp. | reverse complement strand
TTTTATGATTTTTCTAAGTGATTTCACTAACCCTGTGACAAGTGGTCAATCAAATTATTTTACAAAAACCACAAAAAAACGAACCATTTCATTTTATTTTTACTTTTCTAATCTTTATTTTTACATTTTTAAAAATAAAAAAAGATCTCATTACGAGATCTCAAATAAAGCTTTCATTTCATCAATACTCATTGTTGTAATCATTCCATCATTTCCTTCAACAAAAGTATCGGCTAAATTTTTCTTTTGTTTCTGCAAATCCATTATCTTTTCTTCAATACTATTTTTCATAATCAAAGAGAAAACTTGAACTGCTTCTTTTTGACCAATACGATGAGCACGATCAGTCGCTTGATTTTTAGCAGACATATTCCACCATGGATCAAAATGAATAACTGCTTGAGCACTAGTTAAATTTAATCCTGAACCACCCGCTTTTAATGAAATCAAGAAAAGTGTTGTATCGTCATTTTGAAAAGCATCAACCATCTCTTTTCGTTTTTCTTTTGGGGTACTGCCATCAAGCAAATAATAAGATACGTGTTCTCGATGACACTGCTCTTCAAGCAAATGCAAGACACTTGTAAAAGAAGAAAACAAAAGAATTTTCTTATGATTATCTTTCAATGAATGAATCAATTCCATGCATCCTTTTATTTTAGAAGATGGTTCATCGATATCATGATTCAATAAACGTGGATCTTGACACAATTGTCTTAATTTAGTTAACATTGCTAAAATGTCAATATGTCCTAATTGATGAATATCAAGTTTTTCTTGTAATGACTTATTAATTTGAACAAGATGAGCCAAATAAATTTTTTCTTCTTCCTCATTAAATCTCAAATATAATGTCTGCTCAATCTTATCTGGCAATTCTAATAATACATCTTTTTTATTTCTTCTTAAAACAAATGGAGTAATCATTTGTTTTAATTTTCTTTGTTTTTCCTCATCTTTATCTTTGACAATTGGTCTTTCAAAATGTTCTAAAAAGTATGAATAATGATATAAATAATGCGACATTAGGAAATCAAAAATAGACCATAATTCAGCTAATGAATTTTCAATCGGTGTCCCAGTTAAAGCAAAACGTTGCATAGCTTTTAAACGTTTTACACAAATTGCATTACGCGTTTTTGGATTTTTAATATATTGAGCCTCATCAATAACAACTGTATGAAATGATATATTTTCATACATGTCAATATCCCTTCTTAAATAGTCATACGATGTAATCACAACATCATAATCAGCAATAGTTTGAATATATTCATCACGCACAGATTTTTGACCATAGATAGCCATAACACGTAAGTGAGGTGCAAATTTCTTCAATTCATCCTGCCAATTCAATAATAAACTCGCAGGTGTCACCACAAAATGAACACCCTGATCTTTAATACTGTCAAAGTAAACAATTATTTGTAACGTCTTTCCTAAACCCATATCATCAGCCAAAATACCACCAAATCCATAATGCTCCATTAAACGCAACCATTGATATCCTTCGACCTGATATTCTCTTAAAAATGTTTCATAACCTTCTGGCAACTGATAATGCTGTGAACTCGCTTCAATATTATCTAACCAACGTGTTAACTCTCGCCCTCTTGAATAATTTAATGATGAATCTTTATTCATCATATCATCTAACTCAAACAAACGATATGTCGGAACTGATACTGCTCCATTCACAATATCTTGTGGTTTAAGTTGTAATGATAAAGTTAACTCATCTAATTCCTGAAATTCCTTATTTTCCAAAGAAACAACACGTCTATTTTTTAACTTATAAAATTTTCTATTCTTTTTATAAGCTTTTAATAAATCAATCAATTCATCTCTTTGAACATCAACACTTTCTATATTCACTGAAAGCAGTCCTTGACTCATATTCACTCCCACCTGAATATGCATCGATTGTGGTGTCATTAATCCTTTCAAAGCATCAGTCACAAAAATTTGACAATAATTAGAAAGATACGGTAGACCTTCCTTGATAAATTGATAAGAAAAATCATGATCATATTGTAAATAAACAATATGATCTTCTATATCTTCAATATATGGTCTAATATAGTTTTCAATCAAATCAGCTTCTTTAGAAATATGAGGATGATTTTCATCAAAGCCATATGCAATCGTTTCATCATAAATGTATTCTAATTGAATACAAACTTGATCATCCTTTGTCATATCTCCATAAAGATTAATTGTATTTTCTTGATGATAATCATCAAACAAATGAGTATCAAGTCTGATATCATCCTTAATATCAACAAGAATATATTTATAAAAATCCATCAACGATTCACGAGGAATATAAAGACCACCTCTAGTCTCTAATAATTTTTTCATAAAAACAATCATTTTCTTTGATTCTTTAAAAGAATAGCGATATAAGATATCATTTTCAAAAGTATACACATAAGCCGATGTCATTAACATGTGTGGTAATTCTTGATAATCTTGAAAATCAAGTATATAATGTTGATCATCTTGATGAATCTCTAAAGGAACACGATAATCTTTATGCGCAAAAGCAATATCACAGTAAGAAGAAGGTAAAGTGCTTATTAAATCATAAAAATCATCAATCAGTTCTTCACCCACAATTAAACCACGAATTACTCCCTTTTGCATATTCTGATTCTTCATAAAACACTTTCTTATAAAAGATAAAATATCTAAAGAATCAGCATCAAAGGCATCTTCACTATGAACAAATCCAAAAGATTTACCGTATTTTAAACTTTCATGATGATCAATTGCATGCAAAAAAGTTTCAATATTTTTAATAACATAATAATGTGATTCATTAGTAATTCTTAAAACGATGACTAATGTTTCATTTCTTTTTTGAACAAAAACTTTTAATCGATACCGTTGTGAAGACAACGGAATTAATGATTCTCTTAATAATTGATCTTTGTATAGTTGAATAAGATCTAAAGATTCTTGTTCTTTTTTGGTTAATAATCTTTCTTGTCTTTGCTTTTCTAAAGCTTTCATTCTATTCACACGAGCATCTTCTTTATCTTTTTCATAAAAATAAGGGTAAGACGTAATCGTTAATCTTCTTAAGAAAAATAAAATAGCAATGATATGGCGGCAATGTTGATGCAAAATACATGAGCAATGTTCTTGAATAATTTCACCATTAAGACTAATTTTTAATGACAAAGTCCAACTTTCTTTTTGATCCGATAATCTCGCATTCACACGATAACATCCATTACTTTCATCTAAAGAAATTGTCATTCTTTCTAATAATTGACGAATATCTAACAGTCTCCCATAACGATATTCCTTTTCATCTTTTATCATTTTTCTGATTTCTTGTTCTTGTATATACATGCAATAAACCTCCATTAACCCTATTATTATATCATAATAATTCATTTTTGTTGAGCGCCTATCTCATCATTTCTGCGACAATTTTCTCAATCACGATTTATTTTCTAATAATTTCTTATTATTTTCTTTATCTTCTTGTCAATTTCAATATAATGAGACCTGGGAGTGAAAAATAATGAAAAAAGCTTTTAGTAATGAATTATATGTCGAATTACAATCAAAACACATTCAAGAAAGAATACAACAATTTGATAATAAATTGTACTTAGGATTTGGTGGAAACTTTTCGATGATCACCACGCATCTCGTGTATTACCAGGATTCGAACCTGATAGTAAATTAAAAATGTTATTAACACTAAAAGACAAAGTAGAAGTCATTATTGCAGTTAGTGCCAAAGATATAGAAAGACATAAAATCAGAGGAGATCTAGGTATCTCTTACGAAGATGAAGTTTTTCGTTTGATTCGTGAATATCAACAGGTAGGACTTTATGTAGGCAGTGTGACTATTACCCAATATCAGCATCAAAATGCAGCGAATACTTTCAAAAAGAAATTAGAAAATCGTGGTATCCATGTTTTTATGCAATATCCTATCGAAGGATATCCTCATGATATTGATCACATTATTTCTAAGAAGGGTTTTGGAAAAAATGATTATATTGAAACAACCAAACCTTTAGTCGTTGTCACTGCACCAGGACCAGGTTCTGGTAAAATGGCTACTTGTCTTTCACAACTTTATCATGAACATTTACATGGTATTCATGCAGGATATGCTAAATTTGAAACTTTTCCTATTTGGAATTTACCTTTAAAACATCCTGTTAATTTGGCTTATGAAGCAGCGACTATAGATTTAAATGATGTTAATATGATAGATCCATTTCATTTAGAAAAGTATCATGTAACGACTGTCAATTATAATCGGGATATTGAAATTTTTCCTGTTTTAAATGCTATGTTTAAAAAGATTTTTGGTAAGTCGCCTTATTACTCTCCAACAGATATGGGAGTCAATATGGCGGGATATGCTATTATTGATGATCAAGCTGCTTGTGATGCTAGCTGTCGTGAGATTGTGAGACGTTATTATCATGCACAAGTTGATTATTTAATGGGAAAGATTCATAATAATTCACTTGAGAAAATGCAATTGATATTATCACAAGCTCATGTTGATGCAAAGAATAGAAAATGTGCAATTTATGCTCATGATGTTGCTAAGTTAAGACAATCCCCTACTTGTGCTATCGAACTTAATGATGGACATTTAATCAGTGGAAAAACATCATCCTTATTAAGATATTCTAGTGCTGCATTATTAAATGCAATCAAATATCTCGCACATATTCCCCAAGAAACCGAGCTTATTTCACCAACAATTTTAAAATCAATTCTGGCATTAAAGAACAATTATCTAAATATCAAAAATCCATTATTAGATATTGATGAAGTGCTACTCACTTTATCAATCGCCTCATCAACTGATGTCAATGCCCAAAAGTGTTTAAAAGCTCTTCCTTTACTTAAGGATTGTGAAATCCATTCAACAGTTATTTTAAGTAAGAAAGATACAGAAACATTAAGGAATCTACATACGAATTTAACTTGTGATTCCAAACAAATTGTGACTTAAACCAAGACCTCATTGAGGTCTTTTTTTATTAAAAAGAGCCACTTGTCTAAGTAGCTCTTAAATCTATTTATTGGTTTCCTTTCAATCCTGATATTTGTTCATATTCATGGGCAACATTACCATACAACTGATAGAATGAATAATCAATATTATGTTCTGTCAGCATGGCTTTATAAGGAATAAAAGGAATTTCAGCCATTTTGAAAAGATCTAACAAAATATCTAATTGACCATCAACCATACCAGCAAAGAAAACAAATTCTTGTGACATATCTAATTGAATAGGTGTATCCTCAATACGCTCATATCCTTCAACTCTTAAAATATATCCCATTGTCTGACAAATATCAGACTCAGCAATCTCTTTCACTTCAATATCTAATTGTTCAGCTAATCGTGAAATAATTGCTGTTGTATGTTCATTCATATGAAATAATAAAATTGTTTCTTTCACACTTTCCTCCTATTGATCTAAATCACCTGTCTCCGTTTCAACTATTTCGCCAGATAACAACTGATTAATATATTCTTTAACTTCTTGAATAGATTCTTCATCTGGAATAACAACTGAAGCACTAAGTCCACCTAAAGAATAACAAGGCATACTTGCAGATTCTCCGGTAATTTGGCATGTTTGGATATCCCAAGTAGGCATTTGTGAAAGTTGCATTTGCACAAGAGCATTAATTTCATTCGTTGAAAAATTTGTTTCTACACTCTGACTAATCGTATCCAAAACAGAACTAAAAGAAGTAATAATTGCTGTTGAACAGAGCTTTTTAACTATAGCTGATATCATTCTTTGCTGATTTCTTCCTCTTTCAAAATCACCATCTACGAAAGCCTTTCTCTCTCGCACAAAAGCTAAAGCCTGTTCCGCATTTAATTCATTTAATCCTTCTTTTATTTCATAACCACCAATTTTAGTTGTAAAAGCTTGGGAAGAATTCACTGTAATACCTCCTAAAGCATCTACAATCTCAATGAACGAAGTAAAGTTCATTTTGACATAATAATTAATATCCACTTCAAGAAGATCCTGTAAAGTATCGATACTTTCATCTAATCCATATATACCTGCATGTGTAAATTTATCATATTGTCCAAAAGAATGCAATGGATAATAAGTATCTCTAGGTATGCTGACTAAAAGTATTTGTTGCGTATTCGGATTAACACCAATAATCATATTAACATCACTACGTGATACTGTAGATAAATCACCATATTCATCAATTCCACTTATATAAATCAAGAAAGGATTAGTTGTTACTTCAACACTCTTTGAAACAACAGACTCTTCATCTTTCATAATTTGATAAATAACTCTTGTATCATCAGTAAAGGTTTCCTTATCCTGTTCTATAATACTACGAAAAGCTTCATCAAGAATAATAGCATCAACTTCTTGATTATATAAAGCATCAACCAATGAAGAAGGATCTGTATAATCATGTAAACTGATATTTCCAACATTTTCTCTTAATTCACTAGCTGCATAGGCCATACTTTGAAAGTCAATGGAAGATATATAACCTAATTCATGATCAGGTAATTGATACTCATTTTTAATTTCAGAATCATTTAAAACAATCACAGAAATTGCTCTTGTTTGAAAACCACCATCTGTCAAAATATCAACGGTTACACCCAATTTATATACCTGAAATGAACCAATAACTAATACACAACTTATAATCAAACTCAAAATTTGAGTAATTATTGAACGTTTACTCTTTAGCTTTTTATAGAATATCAAAAAAAATTCACCAATTAATAAAACTAATAAAACGACAATACATGTTACTATATATTTTACTGGCAACATCCCTAACCAATAAATCATATATAAAAAAATTGCAGTCATAATCCATTGCAATGCATAAATTATCACCTTTAAATATTTATGACAAAATTCTCTCATTTTTTCACTTCCTTTATTGTAAGATATCATATTTCCCACTATTTAGCAAACATTACTTTTTACTTTTCAATATCCCTATCATATTCCTTTTATTCCTTTGATTTTTCACATAAAATCATGTAAAATAACCAAAATATATATACAAAATACGAGGGAGGTAAAAAATGAAGACAACAATTCAACATTATGTCAATTTAAGAGGTGATTTATCACCAATAGAATTTCCCTACAATGAAATTGATTACCTCATTTTTAGCGAATTTACTTATGTTCATTTAGATCATGTTTTTCAACTCTATCCATCAAAAGTTTTCACATTAAATGAACTCTTTAAACTTTATACACAAATTAATCAATCATTAAGCGAAAGTGCTTTAAATAAAATATATAATGAAAGTCATTATCTATTTGAACAAATAGCTTTTGCTCCACGTTACCAAAATATTCAAATAATAAATTATATGAATGATATCAATAAAGAAGATATTAAACAGTTTGCCGCTATGACTCTCATCTTAGAAGATCAAACAATGGTCATTGCCTATCGCGGTACAGATGATGATCTCATTGGTTGGCATGAAGATTTTTTAATGCTTTGCGAAAAAACAGTACCTGCACAAAAAGCTGCTGTTAAATATTTACAAGATGCACACCAATACCAATATCATGCGTCTTTATGGTCATCATTAACTAATCCACATTTAGATCAACATCTATGGGGCCGTTTCAAAAAACATTTTCAATATCAAAAGCACCGCCCTATTATTTTAACAGGACACTCTAAAGGCGGAAATTTAGCTATGTATGCTAGTTGTTTTTGTCAAGAAACAATTCAATCAAATATCTCTCATATTTATAGTTATGACGGCCCTGGTTTTCAAGATGAAATTCTGGCTTCATCTGAATATAAAAAAATGTTACCACGCATTCATAATTATATTCCTCATTATTCTTTCTTTGGTATCATTTTAGGTCATGAAGAAAGTTACACGGTTGTCAAAAGTCATAATATTGGCATGTATCAACATAACGGTTTTTCTTGGGAAGTAGGGTGTGTGCATTTTGTCGAAGATGAATTATCTATAGATAGCGTGAAT
Organism: uncultured Coprobacillus sp.; assembly: GCA_964434915.1. GTDB lineage: Bacteria > Bacillota_I > Bacilli_A > Erysipelotrichales > Coprobacillaceae > CAYSWW01. The sequence continues at coordinate 2,019 of CAYSWW010000077.1, read as the reverse complement.
TTTGCGGTTAAAGTAATACTCTTTTTAGAAAAACTTAATAACGAAGATAAGCATCAATTTGTTCAAGCGATGTTTCATTTATTTGATACATTAAAATTATATACTTTTTCTGATCTTTCACACATTTCTTATAAAATCATTTTAAACGCTTTAAAAGAATTAACTTTATTAGATAATAAGGTTAGAAAGATGTTAATAGAAATTTTACACATGCTTTGGCTAGAAGCTAAGAAAGCTAAACGCCAAAACGACTAAAAAAGAAGACCGAAGTCTTCTTTTAATTTTGAGAAAATTCTGCTAATTGTAAATCTTTATTCTTTTCAGTTGCCCAACGGACACCCCATTCATTAGAGAATAAGAGTAAGTATTGGCCTTTGAGATCTTGAACTTTCTTCGTATCAGAAGAAAGATTCAATTTCTTTAAATCAATATTGTTATTCTTAATCCATCTAATATATTGATAAGATAAAGATGTACTTATAATATCGACATTATATTCATTCTTCAAGCGATAAGTTAAAACTTCAAACTGTAGAACACCGACAACACCGACAATAATTTCTTCCATACCGCCACCCAATTCAGTAAAAATCTGAATAGCTCCTTCTTGCGCAATCTGTTCCACTCCTTTGACAAATTGCTTACGTTTCATCGTATCTTTATTTCTAATCATTGCAAAATGTTCAGGAGCAAATGTTGGTATTCCTTCATATGCAAATTTATTTTTAGCTGTGCATAAAGTATCTCCAATCGAAAAAATCCCAGGATCAAAAACACCAATAATATCACCAGAATACGCCTCTTCAATTTCTTCTCTGTTTTCAGCCATCAATTGTTTTGATTGATTTAATTTGATCTTTTTCTTTCCTTGATAATGATAAACTTCCATTCCCTTAGTAAACTTACCAGAACAAATTCTCATAAATGCCATTCTATCACGATGAGCTTTATTCATATTAGCTTGAATCTTAAATACAAACGCACTAAAATCTTCAGAAAAAGGATTGATCATTCCTTGATTACTCATTCTTGGTAATGGTGAAGTTGACATTTCTAAAAAATGCTTAAGGAATGGTTCTACACCAAAATTAGTTAAAGCCGAACCAAAACAAACAGGTGATAATTCACCCTTTTGGACTCGCTCTAAATCAAATTCAGCCCCTGCTCCATCCAATAACTCTACATCATCTTGAAGTTGTTGATAAAGCGTTTCCCCTAATACTTCTTTTAACTGTTCATCTTGAGCATCACAAACCTCAACATCAACTTCCTTTTTTCCACCTTGTACTGGAATAAAACGAATAACTTCTTGCTTTGCTCTTTCATAAACACCTTTAAAATCTTTACCACAACCAATTGGCCAATTAATCGCACAAGTTTCGACCCCTAATTCTCTTTCTATTTCTTCCATTAATTCATAGGGATCCTTTGCTTCTCTATCCATCTTATTAATAAATGTAAAAATTGGAGTATGACGCATCGCACAAACTTTAAACAATTTTCTTGTTTGATCTTCAACCCCCTTAGAACCATCAATTACCATGACTGCACTATCAGCAGCCATTAAAGTACGATATGTATCTTCAGAGAAATCTTGATGACCCGGAGTATCCAAAATATTAATACAAAAACCATCATAATGAAACTGCAAAACAGAAGATGTAACTGAAATACCCCTTTGTTTTTCAATTTCCATCCAATCACTAACAGCATGTTTCGATTGTTTTTTTCCTTTAACCATTCCAGCTTCTTGAATAGCTCCTCCATAAAGAAGGAATTTTTCAGTTAAAGTTGTTTTCCCAGCATCCGGATGTGAAATAATCGCAAATGTTCGACGTTTTTTAACTTGTTCAATAAATTCTGACACATTTATCCCTCCTCTATGTCACACTTTTACAATCATAATCAAGAACTTTTCATTTGTCAATTCAAAGTCACATAAATTTTATATATTATAACCATATTTAAAAAAGGGACAAAATAAATTTTGTCCACTGGGTGATTAATCATCTTTGATGA
>CAYSWW010000076.1:0-10103 GCA_964434915.1 uncultured Coprobacillus sp. | reverse complement strand
GCAATTTGTGAATAACTTTTTACCTGTTTTTTTATTTTTTACCGAAACTCAAAATCTTTATCAAATATACAATAATATTTTGGAAATATCGTTTTAGAATGGATTATGGCACATCTATTAGGAATACAAAACAGCTTCTAGGATTATTGAGTATTTGTTTCATGAGTTTTGTCATTATTGTATTTGGTCTGGTTCATTTGATTAAAGGAAAGATTTGTTGGGAATTAAAGCGAAGAAATATCCGTTAAATGCAATGATTACATTTGCATTATGCATTGTGATGGATTGTATCATTAATGAATCTTTGGCATATATGATTTTTCAAAGATATTATTTGACTTTTGGAGTCGTGATATCTATGTTGGTAATTAGTCTTATCATTCAAATCATGATTCCGATGGTATGAGGATTTTTTGATTATATGACAACTTAATAAAAAAACAGGATTAACTCATAATAGTTAATCCTTATTTCACTGTAAGTAATTGTAAATAATTTGTTTTACCTTGAACACCTGGAGTTCCACCAGTTACTAAAATTGTTTCATCAGCTTCAACACCATTTTCTTTAGCAATAATATCAGCCATATTTAATAAACCTTCTGTTGTATCCATGTGAGAACATTTCGTTGTTGTTACTCCCCAATGAAGCGCTAGTTTTCTCATTGTTTCTCCTCTTGGAGTTGCAGCAATGATTGGACATTCAGGACGATATCTAGACATCTTTCTTGCTGTGAAACCTGATTCAGTAAAGGCAATAATTGCAGCAACTTTAAATTTTGTTGCAATTTCTGCTACTGACATACAGATCGCTTCAGATGTATCATTTGATGCAGTTCTGACTGCTTTTCTATGTAAAGAATCATAATCTAAGCTAGATTCTATTTTTAAAGCAATTTTATTCATAACCATAACAGCTTCTTCAGGATACTTACCTTGAGCAGATTCACCTGATAACATAATTGCATCAGTTCCATCGTAAATAGCGTTAGCAACGTCACTTACTTCAGCACGTGTTGGTCTTGGATTTTCTTGCATAGATTCAAGCATTTGTGTTGCTGTAATAACGACTTTTCCAGCCGCTTTACATTTTTTAATTAATTCTTTTTGAATTAAAGGTACATCTTCAGCTGGTACTTCAACACCTAAATCTCCACGTGCAACCATGATACCATCCGCAACTTTGATAATATCATCCATCTTGTCAACGCCTTCCTGATTTTCAATTTTAGCAATAACTTGAATATCAGGTTTTCCTTTTTCAATTAAAATCTTTTTCACATCTAAAACATCTTGAGGACGACGTACAAATGATGCTGCAATAAAATTAACATCTTGTTCGCATCCAAATTCAAGATCTTCTCTATCCTTTTTAGAGATAAAGTCAAATCCCAATTCAATACCAGGAACATTGATTCCACGTTTATTTTTAACAACCCCATCATTTGCACAAACACAGACAATATCAGTTCCATCAACATGATCTACTAACAATTCGATTTGACCATCATTTACCAAGATAAATCCCCCAGGTTTAACATCTTTATATAAATCTTTGTAACTGATTGTAAATCTATCTGCTGTTCCTTCAATATCTTCAACACAAATAACAGAAACTTGTCCCTTTTTGAAAGTTGTTGATCCACCAACAAAATCACCAGTTCTAATTTCTGGTCCTTTTGTATCTAACAAAATTGCACAATTTGTTCCAAGTTCTGCGTTAACTTCACGCATTGTTTGCATTTTTTTTGCATGTTCTTCATGACTACCATGTGAGAAATTACAACGCATGACGTTCATACCAGCTAAAACAAGCTTTTTTAACATCTTTGGACTTTCTGATGCAGGTCCAATTGTACAAACAATCTTTGTCTTTTTCATTTTTTCTTTCATATTCTACTTAATCTCCTACCCTCTTATTTATATTTAACGAAGTTTGATAACGTCTTCGTAAATACCTTCATTGACTTTGCGTTTGTCTCCTAAAACTTCTTCAATAGGTAAACCTATAATTTCACCTTTAACATCACTTATACAAAGTCCACCTTTTCCTTCTTCAAGAAGTTCAACGGCTTTAATCCCCATACGTGTAGCAAGAACACGATCTCTCGCAGTTGGACGTCCCCCTCTTTGCATATGTCCTAACACATTAGCACGAGTTTCAAATCCAGTTGCTTCTTCAATATGTTTTGCTAGAACATTAACATCTGTAATATGTTCTGTAATAACCACAATCGCATGTTTCTTATCAGAAGCTTTTGATTTCTTTAATGTTTCGATAACTTCATTTTCATCAAAACCACTTTCACTTGTTACAATCATTTCAGCCCCACATGCAATACCTGCATGAACAGCTAAATCCCCACATCTTCTTCCCATAACCTCAAGAATAGTACATCTTTGATGTGATGCAGAAGTATCTCTTAACTTATCTAATGCATCTACAATTGTATTTAAAGCTGTATCAAATCCAATTGTAAAATCTGTATCAGGAATATCATTATCTATTGTTCCTGGAATACCAATACAGTTAACACCCATTTCTGTTAACTTCAATGCTCCAGCATAACTTCCATCCCCACCAATAACAATCAAAGCTTCCATACCAACTTTTTTCATTTGATTAATGGCTTCTTGTCTAACAGCAGGATCCTTAAATTCAGGGAATCTTGCAGATTTTAAGAATGTTCCACCAACATTGATAATATTACGAGTACTATGACTATCAAATTCAACGAAATCACCTTCATGTAATCCTTTATAACCAAGCCTTACACCATAAACTTTAATCCCCTTGTTTAAACAAGTTCTTGTGACAGCCCGAATTGCTGCATTCATACCAGGAGCATCTCCACCTGATGTTAAAACGCCAATACATTTTACCATATTTCTATTTCTCCTCTCACATAACCTCATTTAATTTTATCATAAAACATCAATATATTCTATACTTTTGTTCACATTCTATCGCTACATTTTACTTCCGTCAAGCATTATTTCAATGCTTAACGCTTTCATTTTTTGAATAATTGTTTTTGCCCTAATCCTATCTCCAACATCATTCTTTTTTGTAGTATACACATTTTCTAAATCTTTATAACCATACATACTTGTAAAAAAGGTTGGCAACTGATTTAATAACCGATAAGAAAGAATTGTCAACAAAATCTCATCACGTGACCAAGATGTAATATTTTCTTCCCCAATCTCATCCAATAATAAATAATCAACCTTCATTAAACGCTCCAAACTATTTTCATTAACTCCTGATGAAAAACTTGCTTTCAAATCAATCAAATAAGTTGGAAAATGAATAAAGCCAATTGCATATCCTTTTCTTGCTAAAGAATTCATTAATCCCGCTAACAAACTTGTTTTCCCACAACCAATCTCACCATGCAAGAAAAAACCTTGATGCGTTGGCTGTTTTTCATATTTTAAAACATATGCAAGAGTTCTTTTTTCATTATCAGTTAAATTCTTTTTTTGATATAAAGGTATCTCTTTCAAATCTGTCAACAAAATTTCATCTCGTACATTGTTCACTACGAATTTTTCCAACAATAATCGTTTATTTTCCCACCGTTTTCCATATAGACAACTTTCTAATTCCAAAACAATTTCATCATCATGATATGCTAAAATTTTTTTCATACCTTGATTATCTTTAGGACATTGTTCTAAAGCAGAACAATGCTGACAAATTTTATAGTCATCATTATAATCCAAAAGCTCTACCCAATATTCTGACATCATTGAATAATCAAGATGATTTTTTTTAAAAAACTCTTGAATATGTTTTTCACGACCTAAAGCTAATAAACTTTCTTTTTTCATATCAGATATCTCAGTTTGCTCAATCATTTCACCAACTTTGATCATGATGATCCCTCCTTCAATTCAGATAACAATTGGTCAATTTCATCCATTGCCATATCATCTGCTGTTTCTTCTATAGTATGTTCAATATGAACATCCTGTTTTGATGTTCGTGTATGCATTAATTCCTCATATGCTTCCATAGCTGTTTCAACATGTTTACGTGCTAATGATGAACCTATTGTTTCACAATAATTCTTTGATAAACGATTATTATTTTTCCCTAAAACATACTCAATTAAAACATTCACAACAGCTGGTTTTAAACCCAATTGAACCATTAGTGTTTCAACAATCTTTAAATCATGGAAAACCGGCTCAGCTCCACCTTGCTTATCTTTTAATAATTCATAAGGTGTAATCGTATCCAAATATTTCATATGTAAAACAAGTGGCGATGATGATGATGGTTGAGTTTGATATTGTATAGGCTGCTTATGATAAACTTCCTTTAAAGATGAAGCCTGGTCCACTTCAAAATATTTTTTGATACGACTCTTTAATATACGACGATTTAATCCTTGCGATTCCATCGCATCTTTAACCATTCCTGCCAAAGTCATCGCATCAATCGAATAAACAACTGCTAACTGTATCATATAGTTCATATCATCACTCGTTAATTTAGATTTATTCACTTGATAATCTGCTAAGTAGCGTGATAATAGTTCCATATCATAAGAGACATGAACATTTTGATGAAGACTTTCCTTCACATCTTCTTTCCTTTTTAATAAACGCCCATTTTTTTTATGATTACGAAAGGTATAAACATCTTGAAAATGTGCTGTTATATCTTCATAATCTTTCAAATCAATGGTTGTCACTTGAAAATAGTGAATTGTTTTTTGAAAATCTTCTTTTGAAAGAGATTCTTGTAATAATGATAATAAAATTTGATTCTTAAAAAAAACTTTTAAAGACAAAGGTGATTGAAGTTGATAAGCATATTCTGTCATATTATTTTCATGCTTCACATAAGTTTTCAATAAACCAATAGCTTCTAATGCCTTTAATGCCTTTTCGATATCCAATAAATTCATTGACAAAAAAGAAGTTAAACGAAATAAAGCAGAAGGTTTCAAAAAACGACTCATCCTTTTTCCTTCAACATACAACATCATATATACTTGTATAGCATTTGATCCAATAATCGGTTGATATAAATAATAAAGGCTATCATTTTGAACATCATCTAAAGGATAACGCACTTCAACCCGATACAAATCACTCATATATAATTTCATTCTTTAAAACCCTTTCTATATCCTGATATAAATCTTCAAAGTGTTTTCTATTATCAATGACGATATCTGCCATATTTTTTTTCTTTTCAATAGAGATTTGCTGACACATTAAATGCAAAGCCTCTTCTTCAGAAATATGATTTCGTTTCATCAAACGTTCCATTTGAGTCTGTTCATCCACATAAACAACAATAATTTGATCACATAAATATTCTAAATGAATTTCATATAATAAAGGAATGTCTAAAAAAATCAAAGGTTCTTGACACTGCGCAATCCCTTTTTTCAACTCTTCGATTACAAAAGGATGAATAACGTTCTCTAATTCACGTTTTTTCATAGCATCATTAAAAACAATTTGACCTAAACTATGACGATCGATACTCCCCTGTTCATCAACACACCCAAATATTTCCTTAACTTTCTCATAACTTGGTGTTCCTTGTTCCAATGCACGATGCGAAATCTCATCTGCATCTAAAACCATATGTCCATGCGTTATTAAATAATGTGTTACCGTGCTTTTTCCAACAGCAATAGATCCCGTTAAACCTATGACTTTTGTCATCTAATCATTCCTTTCCATTCATTTTTTCTTTGATTCTTTCCATTAAAACCATACAATCTAAAGAATCTTGATGACTCATCCTTGAACTTTCATATTGATGATTTGCTAAACAACGGTGAACTTCTTGAATCTCCGTATAAAAATCATCAAAAACATATGGCTTTTGATAAATCTGTGTTTTCCCATTTTGCTCTATGAATATCTCTATAGGACGATAAAAAGGTGTTGCTGTAATTGTTCCTTGAGTTCCAATAATACGCATCTGTTTTTCTTTTTGACGATCAATAGCGACTTCAATAATAGCTGTTTGTCCAGTATCAAAAGATACTTTAATATGATCGTATACATCTACCCCAGATGCTCTTTCTACATAAGTTTCAATATCACAAACCGAGTAAGAAAGATAATCTAAAATAGAAGCAATATTATAAATAGCAACATCATAAAAAGCTCCACCCTGTATTTGATCAAAAAGATAACTATTTGGATCAAAAGCAACTTGACTACAAAATGAAGTTTCAATACTCACAATATCACCAATAATCCCTTCATCCAATAACTTTTTTAAATCATGAATCAAAGGAATAAAACGTGTTTTCATACCTTCCATAAAAAAGACATGATGTTGTTGGGAAAGATGACACAATTCTTTTGTTTGATCATATGATAAACTTGCTGGTTTTTCACACAAAACCGCTTTGTTTTTCAACAATGCTTTTTTAGCCCATTGATAATGAAAAGCATGAGGAATCGCAATATAAACAACATCAATTTGATCATCTGCTAATAAATCATCGTAGCTTTGATAAACAATAGCTTGTGGAAAATTTTGCTGAAATTCTTCTCTTTTTGATGGAGTATAAGATGCCCCTGCATAAACATATCCATCTTCACAATAAGATAAACTTTTTAAAAAACGAGTTGCAATTCTACCTAAACCAATAATTCCCCATTTAATCATACTAGTATCTCCTTTTTTGACATTGTGGACAATAATATGTCCCCCGTTGATTAACCTTAGTCTTCTTAATCTTTCCTTGACAATTTGGACAAACTTTTTGACCATGAACATTTAACTGAACCTGAAACAAACCATGAATGCCATTAGCATCAAAACTATGAATAGTTGTCCCTCCTTGGATAATAGCCCGTTTTAGAACATCAATCGCAATGAGTCGTAATTCATCTACTCGCTTTTTAGATAACCGCGAAGCTCTACTACGTGGATCTATTTTCATTAAAAAACAAATTTCATTTGCATAGATATTCCCAATGCCACACATAATTGATTGATCTAATAATGCAGATTTTATAGGTAATGATGTTTGGTGTAAGGCATGGTATAAATCTTCAGTCGAAATTTCAAATGGTTCAGGACCTAATCGGTTCAATGGTTCCTGTTCTTTATAATGATGAAGATCAACAGCCTTCATTCTGCCAAATTTACGAGTATCAATATAACATAAATCTTGATCTTTTAAATGAAAAACGACGTGAGTATGCCGTGTTATTGGTGTTCCTTTATCCACAATATGATACTTTCCTTCCATTCGCAAATGTGAAATAAAAGCATCATGCTCGCATAAAAATACCAAATATTTTCCTACCCGATTAATCTCACAAATCTTTTGATGTGTAAAACGTTTAATAAAATCCTCAGTATCACCATCAATGATGTTATCATAATAAACATCTATTCCCTCAATTTCTTCTTGTAAAATAAACTGCCTTAAAGTTTGTCTCACAGTTTCAACTTCCGGTAATTCTGGCATTCTCTCACCTACTTCAAATCATACCAATTCGTTGCATATGTGCCAGCTACTTTCAAAGGAACATCCATAACAAATGCTTCTTCCATTGCCGAACGAATAATTTTTAACATTTCATCTAATTCTTCCTTATATACATCAAAAATCAATTCATCATGAACTTGTAAAATCATTTCTGATTTTAAACCTCTTTCTTTCATTAAGCGATTAACTTTAATCATCGCTAGTTTTAAAATATCAGCACCACTGCCTTGAATTGGTGAATTCATCGCAAAACGTTTTGCCTGTTCACGTACGACATAATTTTTATCATGAACACTTGGAATATATCGCTTACGATTTAACACTGTTGAAACATACCCATCACGTTGACAATCTTTTACGATTTGATCCATATAAACACTAATCTCAGGGTATTCTTCAAAATAACGACGAATAAATTCTTTTGCTTCTTTTAAAGAAACACCAATTTGTCTTGATAATCTAAACTCACCCATTCCATAAATGATACCAAAGTTAACAGCTTTCGCTTGGCGTCGCATATCAGGCGTTACATCTTCATCATTTACTTTAAAGACCAATGCTGCTGTATGTGTATGAATATCCTTATCTTGACGGAATGCTTCAATCAAAGATTTAACTTTTGCCAGATGTGCCAAAATACGTAATTCAATTTGTGAATAGTCAAATGAAACCAAATAATCGTGACTGGCAACAAAAGCTTTACGAATTAATTTTCCTTCTTCCTGTCTTACAGGAATATTTTGAAGATTAGGATCAATGGATGATAAACGTCCTGTTTGTGTTAAAGCTTGATTAAAGATGGTATGTATTTTCCCATCTAGGAAAATCTGTTCTTGTAGACCTTTGACATATGTTGACATTAATTTTGTCAGTAATCGATAATGTTGAATCAATGGAACAATCGGATGCATATCTTCAATTTTCTCTAAAATTTCCTGTGATGTTGAATATCCTGTCTTAGTTTTCTTACCATTAGGAAGTCCTAGCTTCACAAACAAGATTTCTCCAAGTTGTTTAGGTGATGAAATATTAAATTTTTCACTAGCTAACATATAAATATCTTCTTCTATTTCCTTAATTTGATGTTCAAATGACACTTCTAATTCCTTTAAAACATTCACATCAACACGAGCTCCTACAAATTCCATATCTGCCAAAATAAATGTCACAGGCAATTCTAAATTTTGATAAAGATCATATTGTTCTTCATCCTTAAGTTTTTGTATAACAGTATCTTTTAAATCATAGATTGCTTTGGCTTTAGCTACTGTATGTTTAGCCAAAACATCTAATTCAGGAATATGTTTTTTAGACAATTTACCAAAAACTTCTTCTTCATATTGTAAAGATGTATAACCATAAAAATCACAAATATATTTCATTTCGTCTTTAAGACTTGGATTTAAAATATAAGATGCTAATTGTAAATCAAAATTCATCCCTTTAATTTCAATCCCATTCCATCTTGCCGATAAAAGCTGTGCTTTAATATTATAACTATATTTATGATAGTGTTCATTTTTTAAATAATCTAAAAACACCTGATCTTTTAAAGCATTTTCAAAGGTAATAAAATAAGCATCACTATCATTATACACTGCATAACCCAAAACAATTGACTTATGATAATTCACATCATAAATAGCTCCTAAAATACTACTATCTTTGGTAATCATCGGCATTTTTTCAACCACCTGGTATTTTAATTCAATTGGTGCTTCTTCATGTGATATAGTCAATTTTTTTAATAAAGAATTCATATCATACTTTTGATAAAATGCTTTTAAATCTTCAAAATCATGCCCCTCATAATGACAATCTGCCAAAGAAATTTCCACTGGAACATCCGTTAAAATTGTTGCAATCTCTTTTGATTGAAGACCTATATCAATATTTTCTCTAATCTTTTCACCCAATTTTCCTTTTAATTCATCCATATGATCCTTTAAATTTTCAATAGTCCCATACTGATGCAATAACTTTAAAGCAGTCTTTTCTCCAACCCCTTTAATACCTGGAATATTATCAGCACTATCACCCATAAGTCCTAATAAATCCCTCATTTGATCAGGCTTTAACATATATTTATCATAAAAAGACGATAAAGAAATCACATCATTACTCTTTGTTTTGATATTTCGTTTATAAACAGAAATATACTCATCAACCAATTGCATCATATCTTTATCACCAGTCATGATAGACACCTGATATCCATCTTGAACAGCTTGTTTAGCCATTGTTCCAATAATATCATCACCTTCATATCCTTCTAATTCATAATAAGGAATATGATGAGCATCTAAAAATTCTCTAACAATTGCAAACTGACATTTTAATTCTTCTGGCGCTTCTTTTCGAGTCGCTTTATATTCTTCTAACATATCACTTCGAAAAGTTTTTCCTTTCGCATCAAAAGCAACCAAAATACCTTCAGGATGCTTTTTTATGACATTCTCTAACCTATTTGCGAATCCAAAAACAGCATTCGTAGGAATACCATCTTTATTTACCATTAGATTATTCATGGATGCTGTTGCATAATAAGAACTAAATAACCAATAATTCCCATCAATTAAAACAAATTCTTTCATATTCAACCTCTCTATTCTATAAC
>CAYSWW010000075.1:0-10200 GCA_964434915.1 uncultured Coprobacillus sp. | reverse complement strand
TGTCAATCAAATATCATCAATGTTGATTTACTTTTCAGATATCCCATAAAATCTGCTACTCATATTTTGCGGTATCTCCAATAACATTCTGGACATGCCTCTCCTGATATGTCTCTTCTCAATTTATGATATATTATCATTTTCCTATACTTTGGTACTATAACAAAATGATATATGTGATAAACAGTTTGTGTCTTTCATTAGAAATCTTCCTTTGATTTGACATTCAGCTGCCAGGCTAAATATATTTTATTATTGGAGATTTTTATTCCCAACGCTAAAGCTATAATCTTACCACGCGCATAGCACAGTATTAACTTCATTAATAAAGCAGCGATATCAAAGGATATAGCTGCTTTTTCAATTTCATTATGCTCTTAGATAAGCATGATATTCTTTTTCTACATTTGCTAAAATAGCTTTTATCATTTCATTAACAGTAACATCATCCAAAGTCTTTGTTGAATCTTGCAACGTTAAAGCAATCGCAACTGATTTTTTCCCTGTTTCAACATGTTCGCCTTCATATACATCAAAGATTTGCACCTTAGTGACTAATTTTCCACCTGACTTTTGGATTGTACGCACAACATTATAAGTTGGAATATCTTTATCCATCACTAATGCAATATCTCTTGTCACAGCAGGATATTGTGGAATTGCAGAGAATTTTAATGCTCTTGTTTTTAAATTCAATAAAACAGACAAATTCAATTCAACGACATAAACATCTTTTACTTCATATTTTTTAGCCATTTTTGGATGAATTTCACCAATTATACCAACAATTTCTTTGCCCATTTTGATATATCCACTTCTTCCTGGATGGAAATCCTTATTATCTTCTTCCATAGGAATGAATGAATATCTTGATTCTTCAATACATAGTTTCTTAAAAATTGTTTCAACAAATCCCTTCATTAAGTAGAAATCTGCTTTCTGATTAACTTGTAACCAAGGAACAGATTGATACATTCCAGAACATGCTATAGTTAATAATTGTAGTTCTGTATCTTCTGAATAAGTATTTGATAATTCATAAATACATACATCTTTATTGGCATGAGCATTATTATAATTAATAACCTGTAATAAAGAAGGGATGACTGATTTTCTAGTGACACTTCTTTCTTCACCTAAAGGTAATAATAATTCAACTTCCTTATGAGGATGAAATAAATTAAAATCAGCAACTAAAGATGGTGAAGTTAACGTATAGGTAATCACTTCATGCAATCCTAAATTAGCTAATAAATGACGTATATATCTTGTTTTACTTTGAACCGGTGTTAAAGATCCTTGAGTCATTTCCATTAAAGGTAAAGTTAATGGAATATGATCATAACCATACATTCTCGCAACTTCTTCAATTAAATCAGCTGGCATACTCATATCATTACGATATGTAGGAACTTTAACGACAAATTGTTCACCATCTAATGTATAACTAAAATGTAATCGTGTAAAGATATCAGCAATTTCCTCAGTTGAAATAGCTGTTCCTAATAAACCATTAACACGTGACGTTGTTAATGTGATTTCTTTTTCCTGAGCAGTATATGGTGTCATGACACTCTTATAAATTTCTTTCGCATCTGCTAATTCTTTTAACAATGAAGCACAACGATTCAAAACACGTTCAGTATTGGCTGTATCAATAGCTCCCTTAATATAGTGTTGTGAAGCATCAGTTAAAAGATTCATACGTCGTGCTGTATTTCTTAATGCGGCACCATTAAAAGTGGCTGCTTCAATGACTATATTAGTTGTATGTTCATCAATCTTTGTATCATTACCACCCATGACACCAGCTACACTACCAATCCCATCATCTGTTGAAACAATGATATCTTCTGGTAAAATTTCATATTCTTTTTCATCTAATAAAACTGTTTTTTGATGAAATCCTGTTTTAATAACGAAAGCTTTTTTCTTTAATTTATCATAATCATACATATGAATTGGTTGTCCAGTTTCAATCATCACAAAGTTAGAAATATCAACAACATTATTAATCGGTTTAATACCACTTGCCATTAAAGCAATTCTCAACCATTCAGGTGATTCCTTAGTTATAACTCCTTTAACTAATTTAGCTCCAAATAAAGGACATAAATCAGTTTCAACATCAACCGTTAATTCACTATCCAATTCATCCATTTTCACCATTTCAGGAATTTTAACTTGACGATTAAGTAAAGCCCCTACTTCATATGCCAATGAAATCATTGCCATACAATCAGCTCTATTAGGTGTTAAACTAATATCCAAAATCGTATCATCATATCCCATATATTGAAGCGCATCAACACCAATCGGAGCATCTTCAGGCAAGACATGAATGCCTGCTTTATCTTCTTCTTTTAACAAACGTTGATCAATGCCTAATTCCGCAATAGAACAAATCATCCCATTTGATTCTTCGCCACGAATTTGACTTGCTTTAATCTTAAAACCTTCACCTAAATCACATCCAGGTAAAGCAACAATTACCTTTTGTCCAGTCGCTACATTAGGAGCACCACAAACAATTTGATTAACAACTCCTTGACCTATTTCAACTTGACAAACTTTTAAATGATCACTATTAGCATGGGGATAACATTCTTGAACATACCCCACCACAAGCTTATCTCCTCTTGCAAAAACATGCATTCCTTCGACTTCATGACCAATAGACGTTAATTGATCAGCAATCTCTTTTGCTGAATAATCATCAACCTTAACATATTGATTTAATAATTTTAAACTTGTTTCCATACCCTAATCCTTTCTTGTGAATTGATTTAAAAATCTTAAATCATCACTATAGAAATTTCTAATATTATCAATACCGTACTTTAACATCGCAACACGTTCCAAACCAATTCCAAAAGCAAATCCTTGATAAACTTCCGGATCAAATCCACACATTTCTAAAACCTTAGGATTGACCATTCCTGCTCCCAAGACTTCAATCCATCCTGTATGTTTACACATCGCACACCCTTTTCCATCACAATTATGACAACTAATATCAACTTCGACACTTGGTTCGGTAAATGGGAAATATGATGGTCTAAAACGAATTTCACGTTTTTCTCCAAACATCTTTTTCGCAAATAAATTTAAAGTTCCTTTTAAATCAGCTAATGTAATATTTTTATCAATAACCAAACCTTCACATTGACTAAATTGATGAGAATGCGTAGCATCATCGTCATCACGACGATATGTTTTTCCAGGACAAATAATCTTAATAGGTCCTTTTCCTTTTGCCCCTAACATAGTACGAGCCTGTACTGGTGAAGTATGACAACGCATTAATAACGTGTCACTAATATAGAAAGTATCTGTCATATCTCTTGCCGGATGTCCTGCTGGAATATTCATTAACTCAAAATTATAATGATCCGTTTCAACCTCTGGTCCTTCAGCAACACTATATCCCATACCAATAAATAAATCTTCTAATTCTTCTCTTACCATTGACAAAGGATGAATACTTCCAAGATTTAAAGTTAAACTTGGTAAAGTAATATCAATTTTTTCATTCTTTAACTTTTCATTCATTTCAGCTTCTTCTAAAACATCCTTTTTATCTTCAATGGCTTTTGTCATCTCTTGTTTCACTTTATTAGAAACTTGTCCGAATGAAGCTCTTTCTTCTTTAGACATATTTTTCATTGACTTCATAGCCGCTTGCATTGGCCCTTTTTTTCCTAAATAAAATACTCTTAAGTCATTTAAATCTTTTAACGATGTACAATTTTCTATTTGACTTAAAGCTTCATCTTTAATCTTTAATAATTCGTCCATAATTTCCTCCTTTAAATAAAAAAATCGTTCCATCAAGGAACGACTAATAATCGCGGTACCATCCTTATTCATAATCTTTCAATTATGCACTTTCTTCACTTTAACGCAGTGATGGCGGCGATGATTGGTCGCACTCCAAGGTGAATTCAATAAATGCATTGTAAGAAAACTCTCAGCCACTGTTTTCCTCTCTTATACAAATTCTTTACCTACTTGTCCTCTTCAACGTATTTACCATGTTATTATAGCCAAAAAATCATACAAAAACAAGTCTTTTTTTCTTTACTTAAAATGATACATTGTAATTGCTGCTGCAATCGCAACATTTAATGATTCAATGGATTGAATAGGAATATAAATCAAATGATCACATAAATCTAAAATATCCTCACTGATTCCTTGCCCTTCATTACCAACAATAAAAGCCATTTTTTCTTTAACTTCATAAATTTCTATCGGCAAAGCATTTCTCAAGCTTGTTCCATAAACCAAAACGCCTTGACGATGAAGTAATGAAATAGCTTCCTTTAGATTCATAACACAAATATTCATTTGAAATAAAGCCCCTTGCGTCGAACGAATCACTTTATCATTATACAAATCCACACAATCGGGTGACATAATAATTTGATCATATCCCAATGCAAGAGCTGTTCGTATCATTGTTCCAACATTACCAGGATCCTGAACTCTATCTAACAATAAAAATCTTGTTCCAATTATATCATTATGTTTTTGACATCTTTGACAAACACCCATAATTGGTTGAGGTGTCTTTGTAAATGTCAATTTATTCATAACATGAGATGAAACATAAAGTGTCTCCTGCACAAACTGCTCATCAAGTGTTGTCACAATTTTCTGAAGACAATGATGTTTTCTTGCTTCTTCTACCAAATGATAACCTTCTACTAAAAACAGCCCTGTTTCATCACGATATTTTTTCTGTTTAAGCTTCATTAACTCTTTGATAGATTCATTATGTAAAGATGTTATCATGTGTGTTTCTCCTTTAAACGTTTTTGTCTTTGTTGATAATCAGGCATTCTTTTCGCTAATTCTTGATAAAAAAGTGGAGAATGATTAGCCTGTAAAAAATGTGTCAGTTCATGTACAATCACATAGTCAATTAAATCTTTCTCTAAATGAACCAGTGCCAAATGAAAAGTCATTTTATTTTCTTTATAATAACAACTTCCCCATCTTCCTTTATATTTTTTGATGACGATATTTGGCATTTCTAAATCAAAACCATAAGCTAAATAGCCAATAACTTTCTCAGCAATATAATCATACAAGATTTGCTTTAAATAATTTTCAACACATTGCTCAATATTTTGATGATAAACATAAAGTTGATCCCCATGAATTTGACATTTATTAACTCCAATATCCCTTAAACAAATACGATATCGTTGATCAAAGATATCTACATAACCTTGATCTTGATAAAGAGCATATGCTTCGTATTGTTGCATCTGTGGAATTAATCTATCCGCATATTGCAATATACAACTTTCAATATATGCAAGTGGTGTGCCATATGGCGCACTGATCTCCAGTTGTCCTTGAATGACTTTCATACGAACTGATTTCATTCTTTTGTATGTTAATTTATATTCAATTATCTCTTGTTGAATCAATATTTGATGTTTTTCCATAAAACTCCTTGAATAAAATAATTTCAATCATCCCATATTATATAAGAAAGGAATGATCAATATGCGTGAAGCACTATTAATGAATTTAAAAGGTTTTTCAGCTTCAGAATTAGAACAAACAATAAATGAAGGCATTGCTTCACAAGAAGAAACCATTCTTGTGGGATTAGGTGTTCTCTTTGAACAATATTACAATTCTTTAGATAATTCTTCTAAAAAGCAATTTCTACAAAGGTTATCTTCGTTGCTTTAGACCAGATTCTGGTCTTTTTTACTTAACATTTCCTTAATCATTCTTAAAATAATTAAAATACATAAAAAGCATAGATTATATTGAAATAAATCCAAAATAGGAGCAAAGAAAATACCAATACTTAAAAGAATCAAGAAAACACAAGGTAGAAATGTTACCCTTTCTTCATACATATCATAAAGAATCTTAGATATTTCAAATAGAATATAATCAAATATCCATAACAATATAAAATACAATGTCGTATAAATATCATAGTACCATAAACGTTGAATCGCCTCTGACAACAAACATTGATAATAAGACATTAATGATATCAAAAAAGCACAGGTTGCACTCAAAAAAGTAGCAAAAGCATTCCTAAACATATATATAGTCATCAAATCTTTCTTCACATTCTGTTTATTCATAACCCTCACCTACCTTTATCGTACCATGCAAAGGAATAACAAAAGTATAAACATCTTGTGCATCCTCATCTTTCATCAAAGTTACCACACAACAGAGTTCACGTTCTAACAACGAACCACTATCATCATAATAAGCAACACTTTGCAGTTGACCAGATAAGATTTCTTGAGTTGTAGACTTAATATAAGCAAATCTTTCATAATCATTCAGATCATCTTCATTACCATCTTCCTTTAAATAAAGATAATCAATAGACATATAAGGATATTCTTCTTCAATTCCCTTTTTCGTTGATGAAAACAATCCTGTTTTTAACCATGATGAAGAAACATAAACTTCTTGTATCGTATAATCCTTATTCCCGCCATTATAAACAACTAAATTTTGATTATACATCGGTATACTTTCCTCATAAACCGTTTCATCATCACGTATCACAGAAACTGTCATTTCAACAGTAGAAAAATCCTGTATTCTTTCTAGTGTATCTTCTTCAACTAAATAAAAAACTTCATTATTAACTTCAATCTCTTTTTCATACGAATAAGAATATGTTTTAGCTTGTGAAGTTGTCACTTCAAAAGTCATTTCCACTAGATCTCCCTTTTGAAAAAACAAATCAGTCAAAGCTACTACACGTGCCTTTCCATTCTTCTCTCCCCATTCATTTTTATAAAACTCATAGCCATCAATAATCAAAGAATCATTTTCTCCACGAAAACAATATTGATAATCAGACGCACTCACATACGTATGAAAAACAAAATTTTGATACCAGATTATCAATGTAAAAACTAATAAAAATAATAACCCACCTGACAATATCAGCTGTCTTTTCAATTCTTTATTCATAACACTCACCTTTTAAATGATTTTCATTTACATCCATTATATCACAACCACTATTTCATTCAAAGATGATAAACAACTTAAAAAAGGAATAACACCAACATGCCAAGCATATTTCCTTTATTCCCTCTATCAATAGCAAAATCATATCATATTCATCATCAAAATGCAATCAACAATCGTCTCTCTTATTCCTGACTATTTCGACAAAATATGAAAGAGTTCTCTTCAATGGATTAGAATGACACTCGAGGGTTATTTTGTAAATATACCCTCTCTTTTTTATCATTTTTCAAAAGAAAAGTATTGACTTTGTAGTGATAGTGTGTGACCAATTATCAATTTTATTGATAATTGGTCAAGTGTTTATACATATATATTGGAGGTACTTGAACACGATAACTATAAGCATCTTAAAAATGTTCTTTTTCACAATATCAAAAAATCTCTCTGAAGCCTGCTCTATCTTCTGTGTCAATCCTGATAGTGATTTCACTAGGAACAAAATCAGACTCGAAGTCTTCAAGAATTTGTTTGATGGATCCAACAAAAAAACTTTCACGAAAAAGTTATATCATGGCTATAGGATATTAGCCATTAATGACAGTGTATTGTTTATTGATAATACGATCTTTGATGATGAAATAATCGAATTAAGACATGGCATTCTCGCAAAACCTTATTCAGCCTATCATTTAAATACAAGTTACAATCTGCCGAAACTTACTTATCCAAAAAGGATGAGAATGATACTTTCTGTCAGCTTATTGACAGATATAAGCCATATGCTATGTGGTTTTGAACAGAATGTTGACCTTGAAACAAACAAAAATGATAAAAGCTTGTCCTAATAGAATTTTACAAGATGAGATGAGAAGAAAAAACTTATGTTTCTAAGAAAAAAGGTGGAAAAAATCCACCTGTAGAACATCTGATAGCTAAAGACTACACTTTTTTGCTTGAATAAATATTAAAAACCAGGAAAAATTATATTTTTATATAATTCCTGGTTAAATATTGTCTTTTCTTTTATCCTAACACAACCGAAACTGTTGATGTAGAACCATTACGATTAATAGTTAATTCCACAGTATCACCTGATTTCTTATCATACAATTGTGATAAGAAATCTTTATAAGTTTCAAGTTCAACACCATCAAACTCAGTAATGACATCACCAGCTTGAATACCTGCCTGACTTGCAGCTGAATTACTTTGTACATTCACAACATAAATTCCTTTATTTAAATTTGTTTGAATACGATACATATATAATTCATATGAAGAATATTCATCCAAAGATACTGCTGAAATTCCTAAAACAGGTCGACTTACTTCTCCTGTTGATATAATTTCTTCAGCTAATTCTACAACATCATTAATTGGTAAAGCGAATCCCATTCCTTCAACTGATTCATCAGATAGCTTCATAGAAGTAATACCAACCAATTCACCAACAGCATTAATCAAAGCTCCACCACTATTTCCTGGATTGATAGCAGCATCTGTTTGAATAACATTCATATCCCAATCTTCTACACCATCATCATTCAAATCAACAGATACAGTACGATCAGTAGCTGAAACAATACCTTGTGTCACTGTTCCAGAATATTCAATTCCCAATGGACTTCCAACAGCTAGAACTGTTTCACCAGCTTCCAACAAATCAGAATCACCAATAGCAAATGCATTCACTTCAAAATCAACAGTCATCTTCAATACTGCAACATCATCATATTGATCACTACCAACCAAATCAGCTATAACAGACTCACCATTAGAGAAAACAACTTCAATAGATTCTGCAGAATCAATAACATGATGATTCGTTATAACATAAACAGTTGATCCATCGACCTTATAAATAACACCACTACCACTACTAGATAATTGACTATTTTGATAAACAGCAACTCCTACTGTAGACTCTTTAGCACTAGCAATCACATCTGTCAAATCAGATTGCACATCATATGTCACAGTCTGCACAGTTTGACTCGATGATGTTTGTGTAGACGATGATGAAGATGACATTAAAACTTTATATAATAAGAAACCATTACATCCTAAAGATATAACTAATAATACCACTACTATAATTTTGAACAATTTTTCTTTTTTCATTTGATTCTTCTCCTTCATATCCCTTTCATTTTATATTTCTATCTTAACATCTCATTATCAAAACATTAATTGAAAAATGTGTGAAAATGTCGAAAACTTTTATTTTGAAAATTTCTTAATTTCTTCAATATGTTGCAATGCCAAATCATATCCAAAATGATAAATACGATCAATTTTTTTCAAATCTTTTTCAAAAGAATCAATTTGAATATCCTCTGTTGGTCTTAAAATCAACGCTTTCCCCTCTTTTTCCAACTGTTCACAATAAGCCACTGTTTCATTATAAGCCTCATGTCTTGTCAATAAAGGTTCAACAAGCTTTGGATACTGACGCTTTAAAAAACGTGCTGCTAAAATATTTGCTTTGGAAAGAGTTTTGCGATACCCCTGTGGTCTTGTTAAAACAATGAGCATTTTATCATGTCCATCTCTTTGTGCCTGACGTACCGGAATCGGATCACAAATACCACCATCATAATATTTCCGACCATTTAACTCGATAACCGGAAAGATAAATGGAATAGCGCAAGTTGCTTTCAACATCGTACATTGCTGATCTAATTCTTTACCATCAAGATACTCTACTTGACCAGTTTCAGCATTTGTCACTCCAACATAAATTTGTACTGAACTCTTAAAAAAAGTATCCCAATCAAAAGGATAAATCTCATTTGGTAATGTTTCATAAGCAAATTTCAAGCCAAAAAGACTACGATCACTTATAAAATTATGCCAACCAACATAACGTTTATCATAACGATAATTCATCAAAATATCATAATTACGTTTTGTTTGTTTCGATACATAAGAGAAACCATCTGTTATACCAGCAGATACACCAATGACATAGGGAAACTCAATTCCCTGATCCACCAAAGCATCCATCACACCTGATGAAAAAATTGGACGAAATGTTCCGCCTTCTAAAATCAATGCCCCCATATAAACTCCTCCTATCATTCGCCTCCATGATAGGTAAAGCTTTTGAACTCAATATGAACCACAAAAAGTATACACAATTTCCCCATTTCTTAACCAAAAAGAAAAATGACTATTTAAAATAACTGTGGGTTTAGAGTCGCTGCAAAATAACTTGTGGTG
>CAYSWW010000074.1:0-10223 GCA_964434915.1 uncultured Coprobacillus sp. | reverse complement strand
TTGGAATTATCTGAATCGTATTTTTCACCCTGTGCTTGATGGTCAATCAAAAAATCTTGTAATAAAAAAATATATTTTAATTACTTGAAACTTAAAAATAAATCATTCAAATTTATTCATCATAGCTATGCATAATATTGATGCATGTTTAGCAGTTGGATTGAATTCTTTCGTATCAATGGAACGAATTGCGTTTTTTGATCATCTGCCATTTGAGCCAATTGAGCTTAAGATAATTGTTTTTCACCTAGCTTGTTTTACCCGATTTATCAATATAAATCTTGCATTTTCTCACACAAACAATATCACTATAAAAAGAACAGTAAAAATTGTTCCAACAACACTAAAATAAACCATCCAACTCTCAAAACTAATTGTATCTACCACATAAACTTGTATGACCGCAATCAAACAACATACAAGTATACCAACTTGTACCGCTTTTTTCCCGGCATATTTTCAAACAAAAATTTCTTATTTTCATCTTTGTTTTTTATGCGACTTTTGACAAATATTTCTTCTCTACTCATTTTAACTCTCCTCTTTAATATCAAGTTTTCTTATCAACAACAAAAAAGTACTGAATATTTTCATATCAGTACTATAATAATCCCATTTCAATCATCTTTAATCCAATATCTACTGAATTATAAGCAGCACCTTTCATCAATTGATCAGCAACAACCCATAAACTTAAAGCATGATCATTATCCAAATCTTTTCTTACCCGTCCTACATGAACCAATTCATCACCAACAAATAAATTAGCCATTGGATAGATTTGATTTTCAATATCATCATATAATTCAACACCAGGTGAATTTGATAATAATTCAAAGACTTTATCAATATCAATTGCTTTCTTTGTTTCAATATAAACTGACTCACTATGTCCTCTTAATACAGGAACCCGAACACATGTTGCATTGACTTTAATATCTTTATTAAAAATTTTCTTTGTTTCATTCACCATTTTCATCTCTTCTTTAGTAAAATGATTATCCAAATTAAATTTATCTACTTGAGGAATACAGTTAAAAGCTATTGGAAAATGCTTTTTATCAGAAGCACAAGGTAAAGTCTTCGCAACTGGCTCTTTACCATCTAAAACCTCTTGAGATTGTCTATAAAGTTCCTCCATACCAGCAACACCTGCACCAGATACGGCTTGATATGTAGAAACAATAATTCTTTCAATATCAAAATATTCATTCAAATGATTTAAAGCACTCACCATTTGAATGGTTGTACAATTTGGATTCGCAATAATTCCCTTATGATTTCTTAACGCTTCTCCATTAACTTCAGGTACAACCAAAGGGACCTCAGGATCCATTCTAAAATGTGAAGTATTATCAATATTCACACATCCTGCTTTCACAGCATATTCCATATACTGAGCTGAAACACTTCCACCAGCACTCCAAAAAGCCACTTCAATTTCTTCAAAAGAATCTTTTGTTAATTCTTCTACTACAAAACATTGTCCCTCATATTCAATCTCTTTGCCAGCACTTCGCTTTGAAGCTAACAACTTAATACTCTCAAAAGGAAAGTTAAACTGAAAAAGACATCTTAACATTTCTCTACCTACTGCTCCTGTAGCACCTACAATCGCAACTTTATATTTCTTCATTTTATTTTTCTCCTCCCAAAAATGCTTCATGCAATAAAACTTGTGCAGTCTTGACATCATCTCTATCAATATAACAAGAAATATTGATTTCACTACATGAAGTCATTTCCACATTAATATCATTGTTCAGTAAAGTATTATAAACTTTTTGAAACATCCCTTGATTATTCTTTATTCCAACACCTATGACCGCTACTTTTCCAATATTTCCTCGCACAATTGTTTTTTGTGGTTTTAATATTGATTTCAATTGATTAATCACATCAACAACACATGGAACATCCTTATCATTAATAATTAAAGAAATATCCATCTTTCCACCACCAACTAAAGCCTGATTAAAAACATTTACATTTACACCGGCATCAGCAATTCTTTCAAACAATTGCCCAGCTCCATTCACTTTTGCATCAACACCTACAAGTGTAATACGTGCTTCATTTTGGGATCCAGTAATCCCAGAAATAATCAATTGATTTAAATGATCTTTCATGATTCTCTCATCTCCTAATACATATGTTCCCTCTTGCTGATCAAAAGAACTTCTCGCATGAATCACAATATTATGCTTTGCAGCCAATTGAACACAACGGTGATTCAAAACTTTAGCCCCATTCTTTGATAACTCTAGCATTTCTGCATAACTAATATAATCTAATTTCATAGCATAAGGAACAATACGTGGATCAGCCGTATATATTCCATTGACATCACTATAGATTTCTACTTCATTCGCATCTATCGCCACACCAATCGCTACCGCCGATAAATCACTGCCCCCTCTACCTAATGTTGTAATCTTTCCATTTTGCGAATATCCCTGAAAGCCAGGACAAACAACAACATCTGCTTTTTTTAATTTTTCTATAATATGACGTCCCTCGACCGTTGTAATCGTGGCATTCATATGATTCGCATCTGTCATAATCCCTAGTTCTGCGTTCGTTACTGTTTCAACACGATAATCTTTTTTAGTTAGTTCACTTTTGACAACAAGTGTAGAAATTGTTTCTCCAATACTCGTTAATCGATCAATTTCTTCATCAGTTAAATATTGGGTATCTACGATAGATAAAAGTGTATCAGTAGCATAAGGATCATCATAACGTCCCATTGCACTTACAACTACAACGACCTTGTTATTCTGATTTAATTCACGAATAATATTTTGATACATTCGATCGCGGGTTTTTTCATTGCGGGTAGACGTCCCACCAAACTTTTGAACAATAACTTCCATTCTAACCCCTCACTTTGAACAAGTTATATGTTTCCCCTTTTAATTGATTTTCTAAATCTGCAATATCAATCTCATTAGTAATATAAACATGATCATGATCTTGAGAATAATAAGTATCATAATCAATATCTAAGGCATGATCACATCTTACATAATATTTAGAATAAGTAATTGGATAGATATCTTCACTATATTGATAATCATGTTTCCACATTTCTTGTTGATGTATTTTCATAATATCACTTACAACAGCACTGGCAGTCACATATCTTCCTGCACCTTTACCATAGAAAAGAACATTTTCTAAATAATTACATGTGATTTCTACTACATTATATGCTTGATTCACATTTGCTACCATGTCTTTTAAACTAATTAACGTAGGAGAAACATCAATTCCAATGCCTTTTTCCAACTTCTGTGCTTGTGCAATCAACTTAATACGATAATCTAACTTTTTCGCATAATCCATATCTTTCTTTGTGACTTGGCGAATACCTGTTGCTTTAACTTTATGAAAATCAAAAAACATCTGAAAAGCATTCATTGCTAAAATAGAAATCTTATGTGCAGCATCAATACCATCCAAATCTAAACTTGCATCAGCTTCCACATATCCCAATCCATCAGCAATCGTTAAAGCTTCATCAAAATCAAGATTATCTGTTTCCATTAATGTCAAAATAAAATTGGTTGTCCCATTTAAAATCCCTTCAATTTTTTGAATTTCATTCGCAACCAAATCTTCCTTTACAGGAACAACAACTGGAATTCCACCACCAACTGAAGCTTCATAATATATTTTCGCATGATAGCGATTAGCTGTTTCAAAGATTTCTTGCCCATTATGTGCAATCAATGCTTTATTTGCAGTCACAACATGTTTTCCTTTTTTTAAAGCTTCAAGAATAATAGTTTTCGCAATCGTTGTTCCTCCGATAAGTTCCACTACAACATCAACATCATCATCATTTAAAACATCGTGAAAATCTTTAGTGTAAATAATTCCCTCAGGTAATGTTATCTCTTCTAACGAACATCCATATTTAATCACAACTTCTTCCCCAATTTGTTTTTCTAACCTTGCTTTTTGGTCTGTTAAAATCTCGACAACACCAAACCCCACTGTTCCAAGTCCAATAACGCCTATCTTCATTCCTCTATCCTCCCACTTTAAAATAAAAAAGTCCCATTAATATGAGACTTCCATTCACTTCATCCATCAGTCTCCATGTAACATCTTTGATCACTATATTGTGAAAATGTTAATGATTATCATCATGAGACCTCCTTTTATTGAATTGATGATAGCATTTTTGTATACATTTGTCAATTTTTTCAAAATAATTTCATCATATTCAAAAATAAATATTTTATTTTTAAGAAAATCATAAATCATTGATATTTTTAATACAATCTGCCAAACTTTCGACGATTCCTTCTGAAAGAGCCCGAACATCTTTAGGCGCATAGGTTAAAGTATATCCATGAGCAACTGCCTGCAACATTGGAACATCGTTCCAAGAATCACCTATACCATAAACATCATCATGCTTTAATTTATAATAAGCTTCAATCAATTCAATTGCTTTTCCTTTAGAACACCCTTTCGCAACCAAATCTATATGCTGATTATTTTGAAAAGCTTCTATCTTTTCTCCAAAAACTGCTTTTAATTGTTTTGAAACTTCACTCGCCTGTTCAATCTTCTCAAAATGATAAGAAAAAGAAGAGACTTCTTTGACTTGTAATTCATCCAATGAAGTTATATAAATAGAATTTTTCATATGTGTGTTTTTATATAAAACATAAGTTTGATTTTGTGAAACAACCGACATATTTTGATAACCTATAAAATCATAAATGTGACGCACCAAAGAGATCGGTATGGTCTTTTCAAAAATCACACTTTGATTCTTATCGAGAATCAATCCCCCACTTAATAAAATATAGAAATCATAATTAAGATGATATGGTTGACTAGGATGTATAATTCCTTTTAAACCTCTTCCAGTACAAATGCCAAATAAATGTCCTTTTCCTTGAAGGTTTTGAATAGCCTGAACATCTTCTACCTTCATATGATCATCAAACCACAGTGTATGATCAAAATCACTAGCTAATAGTTTCATAATCTCACCTCTTGCGATACATTATACTTAAAAATTAAAAACTATGCTATAATAGTTTTATGGATGATAACAAATAAATCTAGAAATCGTTGATATATGAACCTATTTGACTTGACTATACAGAGATTCTTTATCAAGACGATGAACACCAAAAGCTTATCAAACTTATAACAAAAATACCAGTTATGGTAATATTAGCTTTTTTCATAACATGTTGATATTCTCACGTAAAAATATCACAAACATTCTCAATTTGCCTGCTATCAAGCCTTCTAACCTGGACTAGATATCTCTTCACAATATATTTGTTGGTTATTTTAATAGGATTGAAAAAAACCACCAACATCAAAATCAGTTGGGTCATATAAAAATCATCATCTCGACGAATCATTTCTTTTGCCTGCCCTTGAATTTCTACCATTAGACACAGTGAATCTAAGTATCTCTTTAATTCATCAATCGATTCATCATCAAAAATTTCAACACCAATTTTACAATAACACGAATACCAAAAAAATCTCTTATTTCTTGAAATCTATGACGATACAGCCAATGACTTTCCACAAAGAGAGTATGAATAGACAACTGATCAACAAAATCCTTGATTTCCCTTAATGTCTCCTGTGGCAACTCAAAAATACTTGCTGAATAATGACTTCCAAAACACCATATTGACCAATGACATGTCTCAAAACCTCATGATTAATTGCAATCACATCTTATAAACATGTTGAATATCTGCAGTATAATCATAAAAACGACATTGTGACCATATGCAAGGTTTTGCTTTTAAAAGGACAACTTTTCTTTTGATTTTTTTCAGTGATTTTATTGTATCTTTCCATTATATCCATCACTTTTCTTTTATTCTTCTTGTTATTATCATTTTTATAAAAATAACGAACAACAGTTTATCCATATAATCTGTAAAAACTTGAACTAATAAAAAACTTAAAACTCAATCAAGCCCTATACGATTTAATAACATCACAATCGTACTGCTAGCACTAGAAGTAATACCATGAAAGAAACCGACTGTTATCAAATCACTTACCAAAAGACTTCCAATAGATCCTTTCAGCCATTGACTGTGATAAAAAACTGTTAATAATTGTACTAGGCACAATAAAGCAAATAGATATCAACTTGTTAAAGCTTGTCAATATTGCATGTTGAGGTCCTAATAAACCAGCTGCAACCCATATAAAATAGAATGGATAATGCTATAGCGAGCATTGTTTCAATGACAACACAATTTCAAATGCCACAACAATTTAAATTCTCATTCTTTTTCTCATTTCCATTATTTTCTTTTTTCTAAAATACGGTGAGAAACCAGACATAAAAAAAGATGGACGGGCCATCATGCTTGAATATCCTTAATTTTTTATACTGAGTTTAGCTCTCGAATCAGTTAAAGATTTTTTATAAATTAAAAATTTTGATACAAGATACCATATTTCTTAATGAAAGTCTATATTCTTCTGTTATCCACAGAATTTTCATCATATTTTTAATGCAGTTACATAAAATATATGGGGGTGAATGATATGTGTGGTATTGTTGCGATTGGTGATTATACAAGAAATGTCATGGATTATCAGAATCAAATCATGGATATGGCACATCTATTAGAAAAAAGAGGACCAGATCAAGAAGGATACTGTATAGGTGAACATTGTTTAATGGCTCATCGACGTTTATCCATTATTGATTTGGAAAATGGTCAGCAACCAATGATTTATACTTGGCATCATAAAACATATAAGATTGTTTATAATGGTGAAATATACAATATGATTGATATTAAAAATCGTTTGATTGCTTTAGGATATACTTTTCAAACAATGAGTGATACTGAAGTTATTTTAGTCAGTTATATTGCTTTTCAGGAAAATTGTTTGGATTTATTAGAAGGAATTTTTGCTTTTGTTATTGATGATGGAGAGAAACTGTTTATTGCAAGAGATCAATTAGGGGTCAAGCCTTTATTTTATACCATTCAAGAGCAGACCATCGTTATCGCCAGTGAAATAAAATGTCTTTTAAAGTTTTTAAAGCATACTATTGTTGATGAAAATGGCGTGAAGGAGCTTTTAGGATTAGGACCTAGTGTGACTCCAGGAAGAACGATTTACAAAGATATATATTCATTAAGACCAGGATATTATATGTATTTTCGACAATATCCGGTTATTAAATGTTATTGGAAATTACATGATGATAAGCATACTGATCAGTTAAATGAAACTATCCAAAAAGTTAAAGAATTAGTAATTCAAAGTGTTCAAAGACAGTTGTTAAGTGATGTTCCCATCTCAACTATGTTATCTGGTGGTTTAGATTCAAGTATTATTACAGCCATTGCTAATCAGTATGTTCAACCTTTATCAACTTATAGTATCACTTATGAAGATCAAGAAAAATATTTTCATGCTTATGATTATCAAACAACAATGGATGATGATTTTATTAAAGAAATAATTGAACGTTATCATCTTAATCATCGTCAAATCAAATTATCTCAAGAAGATCTCTTAAATGCTTTAAAAGAAGCTTTAATTGCCAGAGATATGCCTGGAATGGCTGATATTGATTCAAGCTTTTTACTATTCTCTCAACAGATTTCAAAGCATCATAAAGTCTGTTTATCAGGAGAATGTGCTGATGAAATCTTTGGGGGATACCCTTGGTTTTATAAAGAGGAACTTTATAGTCAACCTTATTTTCCTTGGATGCGCGACTTAGATAAAAAAATCGACCTATTCAATGATAAGGTCCAATCTCTCCACATTAAGGATTACATTATTCAAAGATATCAAGAAACACTTCAAGAAATTCATACTGATGACCCAAAAAAACAAATGATTTATTTGAATACACAATGGTTTATGCAAACACTTCTAACTCGTACAGATAACCAAACAATGCGTTCTTCGATTGAAGTACGTGTTCCCTTTGCATCAACCAAGATTATACAATATCTCTATAATATGCCAAAAGAATATATGTTCTATCAAGGAGAAGAAAAAGGAATTCTTAGAAAAGCCTTTGAAGATTTTCTGCCACGTGATATTGCTCATCGTAAGAAAAATCCTTATCCAAAAACCCATTCTCCTATCTATAGTCATCTCATATCCGAAAAATTAAAAGAATCATTAAATGATCCTTCTAATATTCTTTATGCATTTTTTGATCATAAAAAGCTCAAAACATTTGTTGAAAGTGAAGGAAAAAGCTTCACATCACCTTGGTTTGGTCAATTGATGATGGGTCCTCAACTTATGGCTTATTTCTATCAAATTTATCTATGGGGTCAAATCTATCATATTGAATTACAATTTTAGAACAGGGGGGCGATGTTCTTTTAATACGTACTCATAGCATGATCTTTGTCATAGTAATAATTTTGATGAGATGTCGCTAAATATTGATCAATCAAAGTACGACCGGTATCTGGATAATCCGTGATTATTCCAGATACCCCCATATTCAAATATTGTTGTATTCGTTTAGAATCATTAACTGTCCATAAATAAACAGGCAACATCTGACTAACTGCCCTTTGAATAAAAGTTGTACTGGCATAACTTTCTTCCATTGCTAGAAAATCAATATTCATTTCCCAAATAGAATCGCCGATATTACCAACACTTCCATATATACAATATCCAATCCACCAATTCGGTCTTAAAGATTGCAAACTTTGGACAATATAGATATCACTGGACATAAAAATACATTGAGTAACCATCTGTTGATTTTCTACTACTTCAATTGTTTGACTAATAAGCTGATCCGCATTCTCAGTTGCTTTTAATTCTATTAATAAACGAATTGATAAATTCTCATTACTCATTTTGATCAATAATTCTTCTAAAGTCACAATAGAAGCTTCTTTATCATTTTGACTTAAAGCCACTTGCTTTAATTGTGTAACTGTTAAATCTGATACTTTATCATTTACATCACTTAGTCGTGAAAGTGTACTGTCATGAAAAACAACAGGTACACCATCCTTAGAAAGCTGAATATCAATTTCTGCATAATCAGCTTGACATTCAGCGGCACTTTTTACCGCTTCAAATGTATTTTCTACTTCATATGCACTTCCTCTATGTCCAATAACCCACGGTTGATGAACAAAAGCTTCCTGATTAAAATAAAAAGCCAATAAACATAAAACAATACCAATAATCACAATATGTGTTGCTATTTTGTTATGCTGATAAAATTCACTCGAATCAATTTTCTTTTTAAGTTTTTGATATATTCTTTGAATAAAACTCTCACACCGATGAAGAAGTTGACCCATACGATCTGTATTAATAGGCATTTGTTGAACTGTGATAAACCCAGTATCATAACGATAAGCAAGCGTGATGATATACTTTAAAAAGAAAATCATTGCAAAAACTGATAACACCCAAACCAAAGCATACTGACAAACGCTATTACGAAAAGCAGTTGACATGACAAAATATTTTAAGAAATAAAAACTAAAATCACGATTACTAAGAATTTGATAAGGCAAGTATTGAGATGCTAAAAAATCAATAACAATCCATACAAGAATCATTGTTAAAAGAATTAACTTTTCTTGCATCTTAATTTTTTTCCATAAATGCAAACTAGAACGGGTTGCTTTGATAAAACGTTGTTTTTTTAAATAAAGATATACTGGAACAAAAAGCATAATAAAATATAATCCATAAAAAATAACATATACAAAACATATCAGCAATTGACCAATCACCGTTAATCGTAAATCATTAAAAATAAAATAAGGAATTTCCCATTTAGATATATAACTATTTAAAAATCCTACATGTATAAAAGGTAATAATAAAACCAAATATAATCCACTTAATAAAACCGAAGGTGAAATAAATGATTTCAAATTTACAAAACACTTTAACATTAATTTCCTTAAAGCATAGGATTCTTTTTGACGTTCTAACATCACAATATTCATAACTACATAAAATTCATAATAAACAATAACTATAATACATACAAACATAAACAATAGCATTAAAAATCCATGCCAAGTAAAAAATTGATAAAACATATCTTGATTAAAAATAATGCCAATTGAAACATAATGCAAATAACGTTGTAAAATCCAGCGTAAGATAGGACTCAAACAAAAAAGAACAATAACCTTATAAAATATTTCAAACTTAAAAATGTTTCTTAAAAGATTATAATATTT
>CAYSWW010000073.1:0-10224 GCA_964434915.1 uncultured Coprobacillus sp. | reverse complement strand
TAACAGAAAGGAAGATCCATATGAAAAAGAATATTGACTATATTAGCTTGGATTGTTCACCTGCAAATTGGTTATTACAAAAATTAAAAATTTCTGCTCCAAATACAACAACAGCCAAGGAATGACAATAAGGACTTGAAAGCTTGTTAGAGGATCACACAACTTCAATCATGTTAGAATCGTAAGATTCAACAATAAAATTCATATCTTTTCCTAGTTGTGACAACTGAATTAAATCATCATAAATCTCATCAAAAGGATTTAAAATAAAAGTTCCATTTCTCAGAGTATACATTTCATCATCTTCTCATTTTTTTACCTTATCTAACACTTTTTCATCCTTGACTTTCTTCATAATCCAGTTTTAAAAAAATTGGTGAGCAATATAGTAAAGTTGCTTTACGTTTTTTAATACAAAGTGATATTGTTGTCATTCTTTCATCAACACGTAAAGAACATATGGCCGAAAATTTTGATTTTCAGTTATCTATGAAAAAGATAGAAATATTAGATGTTTATTCTATAGACTAGAAACAGTAGAATGGTTTATGAATTTTTGTCGATAATAATGTAATAAAGGAATAAACGTGATTGTTTATTCCTTTTGTTTATAGGGATTCCTTTTTGTTTGTCCATTAGCGAACAATGTATCCATTCCAAGACTTCTTAAATTGGTAATAAATTGTGCCATTTCTTCACAACTTGTTGGCATATCTGATAAAATCCATGAAATTGTCATACTGGTTGAAGCGGTAGCATGGTATTCAGTTGCAAAACGTAAAGTTTCAGGCATAGGCTGATCACCATATAATTTCTGATGGAATGCTAAATCGAATTGTTTGCAATGCTCATAAATATAATCTTTTAAACAATTTTGACCTTCTATTAATAAAGCTTCCTTCATAAATTTATGATACTTTTTCATTCTTTCAAAAATATCAACCATCGATTGATAAAAATTCAATTCAATATTATTAGGATTATCAAATTGAGGGATAATTTTATTTAAATAAATATAAATAATTAAATCATTTTTATCTAAAAAATGATTATAAAATGATTGTTTTGAAATACGTGTACAATCCTTGCTTCACTTTGATTGAATCTAATCGCTGATGTTGGCACAATTCTAATAATCCTTCAGCAAGTATTTCTTTCACATTTATGGCCATAGTGTCATCCCCCTTTGCTTTTATTATAATATAATTTCATTTATTTTTCTATTGAAATTATTGTTTACAAAGAGGATAACATGCATTATTCACTTAGTGCTTTTATGGCATTTAAAGCATTAAAAACACATGGAAAACCTAAATAAGGCAAACATTGAACAAGTGTTGCATAGAGCGTTTCTAGTGAATTACCGACCTTGATATTTCCTAATGCATGTGAATATATCTGAGCAGATGCATTTAAAGCCGTTAAAATAACAAATATCAATAATTCTCTCGTTTGTACATCCATTGCTTTTCTTGTATAATTATCTCCAAAACACCATTCAGTTAAGAATGTTGGTAGAGCTTTGGCATATTCATCTGGTAAATAGGCATATTTTTCTTTTATTTCATCACCATATAATTCTTTTTGTATAGCCAACCCTTTTTCAAATCTTTCTTCATCTGCGAAATTA
Source organism: uncultured Coprobacillus sp. (assembly GCA_964434915.1). Taxonomy (GTDB): domain Bacteria; phylum Bacillota_I; class Bacilli_A; order Erysipelotrichales; family Coprobacillaceae; genus CAYSWW01. The sequence continues at coordinate 8,594 of CAYSWW010000073.1, read as the reverse complement.
CATTGATTTTCTAATGGTAAATCGATATTACGAGCTGTTAAAACTTCATTAAAAACACCAATTGCATTTAATGTTCGTGGATAACCTATAAATGGAGCACATTGATATAAAGCTTCTCTTAATTCTAAAGGTTTTACCCCAACATTTAAGGCAGCATTAAGATGCGCTTTTAATTGTGGTAAAGTTTGCAAAACTGTTAGTATTGTACAAGTGATAAGTTCTCTTTTTTGATCAGATAATTCACCAATATAAAAGACTTCACCAAAAATGAAACGTTGTAATTGAGCCATAAATTCTGGATCATGAGGATCCATTTGTTGTTCAGATTGAAATAATTCTTTAAATTTTTCTTTACATAAATCTATTCTATTCATATCATTTTTCCTTTCTACTTATTCAATTGATAAACTTCTCCTGGAGCTAAAACAATGATACGCTCAGGATTTACAACTCTTTCTACCAAATCCTCTGGATTTCCATTAAAAGGTGTCATATTTGGGGCATCTACACTTCCCCAATGAATACAAATTAAATCAGCATGAGGATAAGTATTTGCCAGTTTTATTGCACCATCAAGCGTAATATGCCATTCATTATCCGCAAAATCAAATAAAATGACATCAGGTTCTTCCATATGCAAATGTGCCTCTAATAACTGTGAATCACCAGGCAACCAAATCTTTCCATCTACGGTTTCAAGCCAATAACCACAATAATCTTCTTCTTTCCATTCTCTAAATTGATACTTTTTTGAACCATTTTGCCAATTATGTTTAGCTGGAGTTAATGTCACTTTAACATCATTAATTTCAAACGTTTCATTAATCGCATGACCAATACCAGCAATTCTATTTTTTCGCATTTCTTCAGCCACATAATAAGGAGCATGATATGATTTACAAACATCTAATACATCATGACATGTTGGCTTACTAAAATGATCATTATCAATATGCGTAACCAAATAACCATCTAATGAAGCAACATCTTTCACATCAATAGGATTCTCATATAATAAAGGCATATCAAAGTCTTCCAATACTGGGTCAATCATGATATTTGTCCCGCGACTATTTATCATAATACCAGCACCACCCAACCAACGAATCTCAGTATGAAATATCTTTTGAAAAGCTTCTTTAGCAAATAAAACAGATTGTGGAGCAACTGCTTGTCCCTTTTCATTCTTTATAATTTCTCTCATTGTGATCACCCTTTCTATATTTATATTATCATTTTAACACAAAAACAAACAGAATCAATTTACAAAAATCATTGTTGGAGAAAATTCTTTTATAATTTGTTCAATTTGCATACGCGTATATATTTCAAAAAAATTAAGCGGTTCATCCCATACATACAAATGTGCCTTTTGACAAAGACTTTTAGCTATTAATACTTTTCTTCTTCTGTCCACTAGAAAAAATCTTGCATATCTTTTTCAAATTGAAGGCGTTCAAAACCCATTTTCCGTAAAATTGTTTTTAATAAACTATCATCTATCTGATTTTCCTTAGCAAATTGTGATAACGTTCCTTTCAAGAAAGAAATATCTTGCTGAACATAAGACATCACAATACTAGCACCTATAGTCATTGTTCCAGTATGTTCAATCTGTTCACCCACTAATAATTTCAATAAACTGCTTTTACCACTGCCATTCTTTCCTTGTAATACAACTTGTTCACCACGTTGAATTGTAAAAGAAAGTGGTTGGCTAATAGCCTTTCCATCATAACTGATTGTGACATTAGAAAAAGAAACAAGAGTTTCAGCATTGTATGTTAAAGAAGCGATTTTTAATCTTTCCACCTTTTCAACATTCTTTAGTAAATTTGCCTTTTGTTCAATTGCCTGTTGTTGTCTTTTATCAAATGTTTTTGAACGTTTCATCATTTTCGCAGCTTTATGACCTACATATCCTTTATCTGCAGCACCAATTTTTGATGCTTCTACACGATCTGACCATATAGCCGAACGCCTTGCTGCTTGCTGTAAACGTTTCATATCTTTTTGTAAACGTTCATTTTGGGTCAATTCAAATTCTTGTTGACGGTTAAAATTATCCATCCAACTAGAGAAATTTCCACTTTGAACTTCAATATTGGTACGATTGAAAGATAAGATATGATCAACACACCCATCTAAAAAGTAACGATCATGCGACACCAATATGAATCCCTTTTTCTTTTTTAAATATCTTGAGACAATCTTCCTGCTTTCATATCTAAATGATTGGTTGGTTCATCAATTAGCAGAAAATGTCCTTTATTCAAGAACAGAGCTGCAAGTATAACTTTTGTTTGTTCACCATTTGAAAGGGTATCAAATAAACGCCAAAGCACATCATGACTTAAATCAAGATATGATATTTCACGCATCAATTCCCACTCCTCAGCATAAGGACAAATCTCTTGTAGAACGTCTTCTGTCAATCGCCTTTTATTTGTGATAGGATAGGGAAAATAATCAAACTGAACCGAAGATATAATCTTACCACTATATTCATATTTTCCTAGCAACAAATTTAAAAATGTCGTTTTCCCTTTACCATTTCTTCCAACAAAGCCAAGTTTCCAATCCGTATCTATCTGAAAATGAACATTTTCAAAAATGTTATCATAATGAGATGAATACGAAAAAGTTAGATTTTCAACTTTAATCATTGCCATTATTAAACATCTCCTTTAAACAAAAAAACGAGCTACAAGAAAGCTCATTTTCCTATAACTCGTCAGTATCAAAATACCACTCTCTATAAATATGAGCAGTCAAATATATGAGTGAATAGACTTATAACTTCCTTGCAATAGGCGCAATAAAACTATATACATATAGAATTACTGCATATTTCAATTTATTTGCAAGAACAGTTAATCATCTTTCCACCCCTTTGATTTTCAAAAATATTATATGACATTGACATATTAAAATCAATGTTTGAGTTAAATATCTTTATCTAATAAATGAATAGCTTCAGCTACACTTCCAACACGATACTTAACAATATCTTGTAAAGTTTGCGGAGCATCAATAAAAGTTATAGGTATATCTACATTCGTCAACATCGGTAAATCATTGTAAGAATCTCCTATACCAGCTAAGATATCAATTTGATAATGCTTTTTTATAATCTTCAATGCTGCCCCTTTAGAACACCCTTTAGGCACAATATCAATTGAATCAATATTTTGAAAACCTTCGATTGTTGAATAGGTTTGATTGATTTTTTGTGTTTCTTGATATGCTATTGATACATCATGGAAAATCAAAGAAATACCACAAATTGACCCAGTGATTTCTTTAATATCAGATATCAAAAAACATTCATCATTAGCAAATTCTTTTTCTGTTTTATAAACTTGATAGTTATTGGTATGAAAAATAATACTGGCTTGTTGATCATATTGTTGATAAAGTTGATGAATGATTGCTTCATCAATATGTCTTTCATATATCACTTTTAAATCATGATCTAAAATGATAGCCCCACTGGTTATAATATAAAAATCTGGTCGAATATCATCAAAAAGATGCACAACACCTTGATAAGGTCTACCACTACATAGACCAAATAAATGATGATGCTTTTGATAGCTTTGAATTGCTAAACGATCATTTAAAGAAATTTGAGGATTTCTTTCAGAGAAAAATAATGTTCGATCAATATCACTAGCAAGAGCTTGTAACATAATAGATAACCTTCTTTCTTCAATGAATTGAATATCATTATATCATATCTTTTCTTATTTTCAAAATTAATGAAAATGATATTCTATAAAGTTATCAATAATGATACAATAAAACCAAGGAGGAAAACAACATGAGACCAAAAATACACTTTACTGCACCTTATCATTGGATCAATGATCCTAATGGTTTAATTTATTTCCAAGGAAATTATCATATCTTTTATCAGCATTTTCCTTATGAAAACTTTTGGGGAACTATGCATTGGGGACATGCAACAACACAAGATTTCATACATTTTCAACATTATCCAATTGCGCTCTATCCATCAAAAAAATATGATAGAAACGGTTGCTTTTCTGGTTCAGCTATTGAAAAAGATGGAAAAATGTACTTATATTATACTGCAATTCGCTATGTGAAAGAAAATCCTGAATATGTTCATATTCAATATAGCGATGATGATCTAATTGCTTCTCAAGCTTTACTTATCTCAGATGATGGTTTTGATTTTGATAATAAAGATGGAAAACAATTGATTATAGATGTGATAAAAGATACTTCTTTAGGAGATGTAAGACATACCAGAGATCCAAAAGTATGGAAAATGAAAAACGGCAAGTATGCCTTGATAGTTGGAAGTAAAATCCCTAGTTCTTCTAGATACTGTGGCGAAGTCTTATTATATGAAAGTCATGATGCGATTCATTTTACATACAAGAATCGTTTTCAAGATGATCATATCGGTGATATGTGGGAGTGTCCAGATTTATTTGAAATAAACAATCAATACTTTATGATTTTTTCACCTGAACATATCAATCAACCACCTCAACCTGACAGTAATGCGGTCATTATGCCAGTTAGCTTTGACGAAGATACAATGACAATTACGAAACAGGGAGATTATATGTATTTAGATTATGGACTGGATTTTTACGCCCCTCAAACTTTTTTAGATGAAAATCACCAACGAACAATGCTCGGATGGATGCGTATGAGAGAACCTGTTCATAATGAACCTTGGACTGGCTTATTTATTTTACCAAGACGTTTTGATTATAAAAATCAACATATTTATCAATCAGTTCACTCCCATGTCAAACAATATTTTGATAAAAAGGTTGATCACGTTGATTTTAAGCAACCATTTTATATGCATGTCAAACTCAATCAAGATAGTCAAATTAATTTAGGTGGTATGAAACTTTCTATACAGAATGATTGTTTATACTGTGATAGAACACAGGTTTCTATCAAACATGACAATGTATGTAATATCAATACAACACCACCTTTAAATGGACAATATGATTTAGAAATTTATTATGATTATCATGTATTTGAGATTTTTATTAATGATGGTTATTATGTATTGAGTCAACTGGTATATGATTTAAATGATGAATTGAAGTTGAAAGACGTTGAACTTATAGAATTGAAAGCTAATTCTAACGAAAAATAAAGATTTTAAAGGCATGAGATTTATTGTTAATCCATGCCTTTTTATTTTTGAATCTTACATAATATTTAAAATTCCTGTTATTGATTTTTATTCATTAGAAGTATTTGATAAAGCAATTAATACTTCTCCTTTGTCTTTATCATAATACGAATAATACATTTTACCATTATTTGACATAATAAAAGTATACATTTGTATATTGGAAATCTTCTTATTAGAAGGATTATCAATATCATATGAATGTAGATAAGAATCAGTATATAGAATGTAATAAATAACACGATTTTTCTGTACAAAAGTTCTACCAATTTACTGATTATCTTTTCATATTTCCGACATTTTGTGTTTCGGAAGATACCCCGCATATCATCCCCTCGAAATATAAAATTCCCGCTCCAATTCGGAAAGAAGTCCTTGCCGGTATTCGATCACATAAGGCAGATCCAGTGTCCTTCCGTTATCTCAACGGTAATAGGTTCTCTTCAGACCACAACCTAGCTAGACAATCACACCGTTTGACCTTAGTTCCAGAAAAAATCAAATAAACCGATCCATATTGACTGACCGGGATGCAAGGCCAAGAGGGCATAGAAAATAGTGTGAATGTAGAAATAAAAAAACAAACAAATTAATCCGCATAAATCTTTTAGTTTATTTTGAATTTTTCTTTTAAATTAATGTACTAATCAACAACATCTTTCCATCTCAATCCTAATACTTCTCCTAAACGCAAAGAACAGGCAAACGATAAATGAATTGCAATTGCCAGCTTAGGATCTGTACAATGCTCTAATGCTTGAATGATCATATCTGAAGTCCATATCTCTCGTTTCTTATAAACATGCTTAGGTGGTTCTACGGATAAGAAAGGATTTTTGGCGATTAGATCCCATTTTACTGCCATTCCAAAAGCACATTTTAAATGCTTATTGATAGCTTTGATTGTGCCGGTTGTAACTTTTCGTTTTGTCTTATGAATTTTATTCCCTACACTATCCATATTTTGTAAACCACGATAATACTTTTCAATCACTAAAGGTGTGATGTCTTGTAGTGCCATATTTCCTAAAATTGGACGAACATAATTGTCAAAATCTCTCACTATTTTTTCATAGGTACTCATTGACCATTTCTTTACACCGTATAAATCAATAAATAAATCTAAAAATTCATTCATTGTCTGAGAACTAGGTGGTATAAAGATGTTTTTATCCTTTTGGCTTTCTACTTCTGATTTTCTCATTCTTGCTTCATTATAAGAATCAAATGCTTCCCATTTCTGTTTTTTATTACCTTGACTATCTTCATAAGTGTAAACAACTGCATATTTTTTATTTCTCTTTTGTATTGATGCCATAATTTTCTCTCCTTTCCTTGTTTACAGGACAATTCTAAGCAAAATTAAAAATAAAAGCGAATGTGCGATTTTCTAAAAACGCAAAAAGCGAAACATTAAAGTTCCGCTTTGAGTTTAGCTATCAATTTCATTTTTAATTCAGGATTATCCTTGATTTGTTGTATTAGCAAATTCATATCCTCATTTTTTTGTTGTGGCAAGACTGATTGAATCTTGCTATTGATACTTTTTTGATTTAATTGAATGACATGAGTTGTTGATATTTTTGGTTTTGGAAGTGATAATTCATATTCCAATGTTACATAGAAATAATCTGCATTGCTCATGCCTTGATTTTGACTTTCCTTTTTAGAAAATGACTTAAACTTTGTAAGTGTAAGTTCTTTAAGGTTTGCTTCTGCACAAGTCTTGTGATACAGCTTGGTCATATTGCGATCATCACAAGGTTTTCCGTTAATCAATGTAATTAACAATGCATAAGGATTTGCTTCAACCATAAATTCATTTTGTCTTTCTTTCCATATTCTTAACAATAACGCAACTTGTTTATGAATATGTACGGTCTTTTGAGGAACATCTTTATAAAACAAGATTAAACTTGCATTGGTTTGAGTAAATCCAGCACATTCAAATTGTTTGATAATTCTTTGAGGATTCATCGTTTGAACTGTGTTTTTATTTAAACGGTCTAATATTTTATTAGAACAAAGGTAACATTGATCTTGAGCAATCAATTCATCGCTAATATAAATATCATGCCAAGATAATCCACCGATTTCTCTTATATCTAAACCGGTAGAAAACATAATATGCAAGAAAATAAATAATCGCATATCATCAACCGATTCAAATAAATGTTGAACAAAATCTAAATTCCAATCTTTATATGGTTTAGCCTTGCAACTTTTATGTGCTACGTGTTCATAAAATGGATTGTTTTCAATCAACTGTTCTGCCACTAGATAATCAAAAGATGATTTTAATAACATATAGCATGAACGCAACATACTGTTAGGGATATATTCTGTTTTCATTTGATTTCTTTTTCCGATTGCAGGTGTTTTTTCTAACTGCTTCATCGTCTTAATAGCAAAATTAGGTTTTATATCTTTGATTTTCTTACTTCCTACAACTTGAGAAATATAATTGTTGATGACACCCATATTGCTTTCATACCTTGAACTGCTCCATTGATTGCGTCCGATCTTAGTCGCATATTGAACTAAAAAGTTAAGTATTGTCGTGTTTGGTTTGATATTCATCTTTATATGAATACCTTCGTTTTCAATTTCTCTTTTTCTGACAAGTGCTGATGAATAGTCATAATAGGTTTCCCATATTTGCTTTGTTATACCATTCTCATCAACTTTTTGATAAACCACAGAATATGCTTTTCTTCGTTTTGTAATAATCGCCATTGAATTATCCTCCTAATATTAAAGATTTTCATTGAGCCACTTATCAAATGACTCTTTTGAGATTCTAATAGATGAGCCAATTCTTACGGATTTGAACTTATTTTCTGCTACTAATTGATAAGCGGCATTTTTGCCAACACCTAAGATTTTCATAATTTCTTGAACGGTGTAGGTTTTCTTTTCATATAAAATAGGTTTCATCTTTATCATCTCCTCTCCATCTTATCTTTAATAAATGAGTAAAACAAATGTGCGATTTTTAATTCAATAGCGATTTTACATACTTGACATTACTTGTTTTTATAATAGTTATGTTTCATACCTAAACTAATTAAAATTCGGTTATCTAATAATTTCATAAATCTAGGTGTTACACTTCCTATATATTTGATAATTCTGCTTTTATCAATGACTTTGATTTGTTTCATCATGACAATAGATGGATATTTCAATCCTACTATAGTAGGGATACTATAATGAGTAGGCAAGTGATGTTTTTCATAAATCTTGCTTGTCAAACAAGCAACAATAATCGTAGGACTATATTTATTTCCTTTATTGTTTTGAATGACAAGAACCGGTCTTACACCACCTTGTTCAGATCCAAAGCCATCACTTAAATCAACTAAATAGATTTGTCCTCTTTTGATCTTCATTCAAATTA
>CAYSWW010000072.1:0-10236 GCA_964434915.1 uncultured Coprobacillus sp. | reverse complement strand
TTTTTTATCTTATGCCATGCAAACATATACCCAAACAATGACAAGTGTTGGCAATAATGCTTTTATCTCAGCATCTAGCGTTGTAATGGTTCTTAATTTATGTTGTTTATTAATTGGTGGTACATTGGTTTTAGGTTCGGTTATATTTATCAATCTTAATCGATTTAACTTACGTTTTGATAGCTCTATAAATTTCTTTATCAATTTTTGTTTTCATGTTATGATTATGACTGTTATTAAAGGAGGGAAATGAAATGATAGGTTTAGGAACGATAGTCAATACGCTTGCAGTTATTATTGGCAGCTTTTTAGGTATGTTAGTTAAAGGTGGTTTAAAACAGAGGTATCAAGATACTTTAATGCAAGCACTTGGCTTGGCAACAATGTTTATTGGAGCTAGTGGTGCAATGAGTGGCATGTTAAAAATTGTTGATCAGGGAATAGAAACACAGGGTTCAATGTTATTGATAGGATCTTTGGTTTTTGGAGCATTAGTTGGAGAGTTTTTAAATATTGAGTTGCGTTTAGAACAATTAGGTGAATTTTTAAAGAGAAAAGTAAAAGTAAAAGATAATTTTCATTTTGTTGAGGGATTTGTGACTTCTGCTTTAGTTATTTGTGTAGGAGCTATGGCTATTGTCGGTTCATTACAAGATGGTTTACAAGGAGATCCAAGTACACTATTTGCGAAGGCAATATTGGATTTTGTTATTGTCATGGTGTTTGCTTCTACATTAGGAGTTGGAGTTGTGTTTTCGGCTTTACCATTGTTTATTTATCAAGGAGCTATTACTATTTTTGCTTCTTTCCTCACACCATTTTTAACTGATACAGTTATTTTAAATCTTTCTTTTGTTGGTTCGGTGTTAATTTTTGCAGTTGGAGTGAATTTATGTTTTGGTAAGAAAATTAAAGTGGGAAATTTGTTGCCAGCAATGTTGATTCCTTTCTTTTTTCATTAAAAAAGAACTGTAATATGCAGTTCTTTATAAAATACCTTCATGTTTTAAAGCTTTCATAATCCCGCCATTTTCAACACTATCAGTAATATATGTCGCTTTTTCTTTAAGAACATTAACGGCATTCCCCATAGCAATACGATGATTAACTTCTCTAAACATTGCTTGATCATTATATCCATCACCAAATGCATAGGCATAGTCTTTAGATATATGAAAATGATTTAAGAGATAAGCAATGGCATTTCCTTTATCAAATGTGATTGTTGAACAATCACAAGAACCATGACCACCATGATCATTGATAATCAGTTGTTGACAAAAAGCATCAATCATCTGATCTCGATGTTTTAAATCATGATAAAATAAATCAAACGTATAGAAAGTTAAGTTGCTTTCGTCAAGCGTAATACGATCAATGCCATATTCTTGTTTAATTTCTTCTAATTGTTGATCATTTAAATGATATGCATATGATTTTTCATCAGATATAAACATGGCACCAAGGTTTAAACAATCTATTTTTTGTTTATATTGTTGAAGCTCTTCTTGGCTAAAAGCTTCACCATGAAGTTTAGATCCCTGATAAGTTATATAACGACCATTACATGCTATATAACCACTCACGCTATTTTGAAAGAAACGCTGGGCATAAAAGCTTGCACGACCTGTACATATAAATGTCAGATGACCTTTTTCTTTTAATTGTTTTAAAGCATCTAAATGAATTTGTGGAATATGTCCGTTGATGGCTAGCGTACCATCGATATCAAAAAAGAAAATCTTTTGCATCTTTATTCCTCCCTCTATCTTTATTATAGGACAATTTTTATTTTAAAAAAAGGAGTGATTTTAATGATTATCAATACTGGGCAGAGAACAGATATTCCTGCTTATTATAGTAAATGGTTTTATAATCGCATTCAAGCTGGATTTGTACATGTTAGAAATCCTTATTATCCACAACAAGTCTTAGAATATCAGCTTAATCCGAGTGTTGTTGATTGCTTATTTTTTTGTACAAAGAATCCTCAACCAATGTTAAAAAGATTAGCAGAAATAAAAGATTATCGACAATTTTGGTATGTAACAATAACTCCATATGAGCAAGATATTGAACCGCACGTGCCACCATATCAGGAAGTTATCAAAACTTTTCAACAATTATCCTTAAAAGTAGGTAAAAAGGCCATCGGATGGCGATATGATCCTATTTTTATTAACGATCATTACACTATTGAAAAGCATGTTGAGACTTTTTCTGAAATAGCTAAAGAGTTATCCGGATATACACATCGTTGTGTCATAAGTTTTATTGATCTTTACTCGAAAACCAAAAGAAACTTTCCACAAGTAAAAGAAGTGACACTTTCACAACAGCATATCATTGCTCAAAAATTAACGCCGATTGCTGCTAAATACCATATGAAAATATATGCTTGTTTAGAAAGTCATGAACTAGAACAATATGGTATTGATTGTCAGGGGTGTATGACACAACAGGTTATTGAGCAAGCAATTGGTGAAGAACTATTGTTGCCGAAGAAAAAGAATATTCGTGAAGGTTGTTCATGCTTATTAGGAAGTGATATTGGAGCTTATAATACTTGTTTACATGGTTGTTTATATTGTTATGCAAATTTTGATCGAAAACAAGTTGACCAACAATATCGTTTACATGATCCTTATTCATCATTATTGATTGGTCATCTCCAAGAAACTGATCAAGTTACGAAAGTCAAACAAGTTTCAAATATAAATTATCAGCTTTCATTAGATTTATAAAATAGATATCTTTTGAAGTTCTTCTCTTAAATTGACTTGATAAGGTAAACAAATACCATGCATTCCTAATCTCTGTGCTGTGTGTATATTGGCAAGTAAATCATCAATAAATACTGATTCATTTGGACATAAATGATATCTTTCTAGTAAAATTTTATAGATTTTTTCATCAGGTTTCGCAGCATGCACATGAGCAGAAATGATTTGGCCCTCAAACAAATGAAAAAACTCATATTTTTTTATAACTGTTTCAAAAGCTTCAGTATGAAAATTAGAAAGTAAATATAGATGATATCCTTTTTCTTTGAGTTCATATGCTATTTGTATATTTTCATCAATTGACGTTAACATTTCTGTCCAATTTTCTAAAACAAATATGATTTCATTATGATAATGAGGATGTTTATTGGCTAATGAATAAATTGCTTCTTGGATTAGAAGCGTTCCCATGTCTAAGTCAACCCATTCATCACTAGAAAAAATAATTGCCATTAAATCACCTATCTGTTCTTGTGTAAAATATCGACTTAAATAATTTTCTGGCTGAAAACTTAATAGAACATTGCCAATATCGAAAATAATATTTTTCATGAAAAATTCTCCATTCATATTGAATTTACATAACTCGTTCATTATGTTAATATATATTCTAGCACGGGAGGTAGAAATGATGAAATCTTTTTTTAAAAAATATAATTATATTCGTTATTTAATATATTTCTTTATTATATATTTAATAGGATTTTTTATATTAGAACAAAGAGATGCTATATATTATATAGAAACTGAAACAAGAATTGATCAATATATTCCATTTAATGAGTATTTTGTAATTCCATATTTGTTATGGTTTGTTTTTATTGCTTTGGGTTTTGCATATTTTATTTTTGTTGATACTGCAAAATTTAAGAAGACGTGTTTTTATTTATTTGTTGGGATGTATGTATGTTTATTTATTTATTTGATATTTCCTAATGAACAAAATTTAAGAGTAGTTTTATCTAATGATAATATTTTTCAGAGGCTTGTCAGTTTTATTTACTCGATAGATACACCAACAAATGTTTGTCCAAGTATTCATGTTTACAATAGTATCATGATGACTTTATCATTATTAAAGAGTGAAAAAATAAGAAAAAGAAAAGGGTTATCTATTGGAATTGTCATCTTGGCAAGTTTGATATGTTTATCAACAGTTATGATCAAGCAACATGCTGTATTAGATGTTGTTGCCGCCATCTTTTTATGTGCTCTTGTTTATTATCTAGAAATTAAATTATCTGGAATCAAATATGAAAATAAGCGAAGCGTATATAGAAGATTATAAATAAGAAAGGAACCAAAAAATGTTTAGAGCATTGCGAAGAAGTCGTCAAGCACTGTCAAAAGAAGAGGTTGAGGATATTTTATCCAGAGGAACTTCTGGTGTTTTGGCTATAGTTGGAGATGATGATTATCCATATACATTACCGATGAGTTATGTCTATAGCAATGATAAAATTTATTTCCATAGTGCTAAAAAAGGACATAAAATAGATGCTATAAATAAAAATCAGAAAGCATCTTTTTGTGTTATTGACCAGGATCGGGTTGTACCAAATGAATACACAACATATTTTAGAAGTGTTATTGTCTTTGGTAAAATCAAAATTATGGATGATGAAAAAGAAAAAAGAAATGCAATCAAAAAGCTTGCATACAAGTATTATCCAGAAGATAGTGAAGAAAATCGTCAAAAGGCGATAGAAAAAGAATATCGATTGACATGTATGCTTGAGCTGTCTATTGAACACATGAGTGGAAAAGAGGCAATTGAACTAGTAAGACAGAAAAAAGACAGGTGATGATTATTAAATAATCATCACCTATTTATCATTTCATAAAGAATGTTAAAACTTCAAAATGAGCTTGTGGATGATCACAGGCAGGGCATCTTTCAGGTGCTTCTTTTCCTTCATAAATAAATCCACAGTTATTACATTTCCATGTTACAACTTCATCTCTTTTGAAGACAGTACCATTTTCTAAACTTTCTAATAATTTTAAATATCTTTCTTCATGCATTTTTTCTGCCACAGCAATATTTCGACATACTTCAGCAACTTCTGTGAATCCTTCTTCATCAGCAATATCAGCAAAAGTAGGATACATATCTGTCCATTCTTCGTTTTCACCTTCAGCAGCTGCTTTTAAGCATTCAGCAGTTGTTCCTAACATAATTGGGAAATCACCTTCAATATGTAGTGATTCTCCCTTTAGATCATTGTTTAATAGTTTCATTAATCTTTTTGCATGTTCTTTTTCCTGATTAGCTGTTTCTTCAAAAATTTTAGAAATTTGGACGTATCCTTCTTTCTTTGCAATTGAAGCATAGTAAGTATAACGATTCCTTGCTTGAGATTCTCCCGCAAAGGCATGTAATAAATTTTGTGCAGTTTTTGTTCCTTTTAATGTAGACATACTTAGTTCTCCTCCTATTCTGTGTTTTGGCGACATTGACGACACGTTCCATGAAAGACAATATCTGCTCCTTCAATTTCTTCATGAAAAATATCTTGAGCTTCTTTCATAAAAGAAGAAATAATAGAATTATCTAATTTTAAATCGTAAATATCGCCACAATCATTACAGATAAAATGATAATGAGGATTGACATTTGCGTCAAAATGTACGGTTCCGTCTCCAACATCTAAACGTAGAATTCTTTTTTGTGCAGCTAATAAATTTAAATTACGATAAACTGTTCCTAAACTGATATCGGGAATAATTTTTTTTACGTTCATATAGATTTTGTCAACGGTTGGATGAGATTGATCATCTTTCAAAACTTGATAAATTGTTTCTCTTTGTTTTGAATATCGTTGTTTTTGTTCTGCCATGGAATCCCTCCTTATCAATAATGATTACTATTATTATACTATAAAATAATGAAATGTCAAATATTGATAAACACAACATAGAAAAAAAGAGAAAAAACCATGAATTAGTCGATTGATAAAATATTTTGAAAAAGAATAAGGGATTCCTTCCAAAATATTATCAACTTGCATTAAAACTGAAAGTCCTGAAAAAGAAAGAAAAAAGCAAACCAAAGGATAAACAAAAGAATAATGATATTCTAGTAATTGCAATGACCCAGAACTAAATTCTAAAAATCCTTGAATAATACAAAGAATAAAAGGATTATCGAAAAGAAAATGAAGACTATAACCGACAAATTGAAATACAAGCATATAACCAAGAATAAAAATAAAAGCATTTATAGATGATAAGATGCTTTGTTTTAAAGCCGAAACAAAAGAGACATGTGGTTGTTTAAGATAAGATATAGTTTTTTGGAAGGATACAAATTGATAGTTATCTTTATAACATAAGGCTTTCACAATGCTAGGAATAATATGACATAAATATATTATGATTGCTTGTGAAAATGAGAGCTTTAGCGAAACAAAGACAAAACTTAGTGATGAAAATGAGGCAATAGATAATAAATGTTGTAGTTGTTGAAGAGAGATATAACCCAGTTCATATGATTCTTTGATAATTTTTGCATTTGTTGGATACCCACAAAAAAAAGAAACAAAATATAATGAAGACATATGTGGAGTTAAATGAAATAATGGCGAAAAAAGGAATTGAATATAAAAACTTAATAAATGAAATAGTCCTAATGATAGACATAAAGATATTAAAATCATAAATGGTAATAATGATGGTAAAAGATTTGTTAAAACGATTTGAATAACGTTTGATGATACTTTGACAATTTGAAACATATTGACAAAGGAAAAAACAGTTGTAAATAAAACAAGGCAAAGAGTAAAATAATAATTGGCTTTTTTCATAATGACTCCTTATAATAGAACTGAGGTGATAACGTGAAAGCAATACTAGTTGGTGTTGATTATGATCATATATCATATGATCTTGAGATATCAATGAACGAATTAAAGGATTTAGCTTTAGCTTGTCATATAGAAGTGAAAGATGTTGTGATACAACATCTTTCGCATATTTCTGCTAAATATTATATAGGAAAAGGAAAAGTACAAGAGATTAAACAATTATTGCAAGAGGGAGATATTGTTATTTTTAATGAAGAACTGACTCCTCTTCAAGTTAAGAATCTCACTGATGAACTTGATGTTGAAGTGAGTGATCGGAGCGATTTGATCTTACGAATTTTTGAATCACGAGCTAAAACAAAAGAAGCAAAACTTCAAGTCAAAATGGCTAGAAGTCAATATATGTTACCGAGACTTGTAGGAATGAAAAGGGAACTTTATTCACAACAAGGTGGTTCAGGATTTAGAGGAAGTGGTGAAAAGCAAATCGAACTTGATCGTAGAATAATTCGTAAACAACTTATTCAATCCAAACGTGAACTTGAAACTATTGTTAGACAAAGACAAACACAACGACAATTGCGTAAAAAACAGCAACAAAAGGTTATATGTTTAGTTGGTTATACCAATAGTGGAAAATCTTCTTTGTTGAATTATTTTACTAATAAAAAAGTCTTTCAAGAAGATATGCTCTTTGCTTCTTTACAGACAGCTTCACGAAAAGTTTTACTCAAAGGTCATTATGGAGTCATTATGAGTGATACAGTTGGATTCATTAATCAGTTGCCTCATCATCTCGTTCAAGCTTTTCGTTCTACTTTAGAAGAAGTGAAAGAGGCAGATTTATTGTTACATGTGATTGATTCATCGTCTTCTTATTGTGATGTTCAAATAGAAACAACACGATTAGTCTTAGAATCTTTAGGGGTAAAAGATACACCTGTCATTTATGTTTATAATAAGGTAGATAAAGATCGCTATGCTTTTTTACAACCTCAAGAACCGGCTGTGTTTATTTCAGTGAAAGATCAAATTAATCTTGATCAGTTAGAACAGATGATTGTTCAAACTCTCTTTAAAGATTATGAATTAATGGCGTTATATATTCCTTATGAAGAAGGAAATATTTATAATCAGTTAAAAAACTCATACGAAATGATCCAAGAAGAATATTTAGATGAAGGTATTTATGTAACAGCTTTTATCGATATAAAAGATAAAGCGAAATATCAAAGATATTTTTATCATCCAAAACATTAAAAATGTACAGTCGCCTGTATATTTTTAATTAAGATCGCTTTGTATTTTTTTGATGATATGATGATAATTACCCATAGCAAAGTCAGTTGCATCAATGTCATAAATGGGTATTTGATTTTTAACAAGAAGCATTAATTTTGGACGCATATAATTTATTTGTGGAGCAAGATAGATAGCATCGTATTGAGAGTATGTTTGATAAAGTTTTTCTAATGATAATGATGATAATTGAAGGTGGGCATTTTCTAAATCACAGACTTCCTGCATTTTTTCAACGAAAAGAGCAGTCGAAAATCCTCCAGTGCAACATAAAGCAATAAGGTAATCTTTCTTTTGATCTTCATGAATCAGTGTTTGGTAAAATTTAAGAAAAAGTTGACTAGCCTGAGAAATATTAACAATTGTAAAGTGCAGATAAAAAAGTAATTGATCATTTTGTTTTTGATGAATTTCTTCTTCTACAATATTATGAGACCAAATTGTCACTTTTCCATATATAGTATGCATATGAAAGATAAGGATTTCACATTTATCTGCAATAGATTGTTTTTCTAAGTGAATGGAGTTATTTACGTATTTTGATTCATTAGAAACAATCCAACGATAAAAAAGTTCATGATAGAGAGATTGATAAAATTGTTCGAGCATCATAATACCACCTTCTTTATTATAATCATAAACTTATTTTGGAAAAAAAGTGTTTTTTTCGATAATAGAAAATATTTTTAAAGAGCTGTCATCGTAAATATTTTCGAAATATGAGGAGTTTAGTTTCTTAAATAAGAGAAATATGTTAGAATAAATTAAGGTGATGAATATATGGGAAAAAGAGTATTTGTTATATCAGATCTTCATGGTCAATTCGTCTTATTGCAATTATTATTAGAACGTATTGGTTTTACTGATAATGATGAATTATATATATTAGGGGATATTATGGATAGAGGACCTAATAGTATTGATATTTATTATTTTGTAAAAGCGATGGATAATATTCATATGATTAAAGGAAATCATGAGATTATGATGCGTGAATCGATGAAAGCAGCTTTAAAATATAATGATTTAGATTCTGAAAGATCAAATCCATATCGTTTATGGAAACAAAATGGGGCTATAAAAACATTGAATAGTATTAGAGAATATTTACAGAAAGATTATATTCCTTATGAAGAATATTTTGATTTGAAACAGATATTTATTAAAGAATTAATAGATTTTATAGATTCATTGCCAAGTTATATTGAATTAGATTTAAATGGAAAACATTATGTATTGGTTCATGCAGGTGTTGACCCGGAAATTCCTTTAGAAGAAAATAGCGAAGATATTTTTGCTTGGATTCGTGAGTACTTCTATTTGAATGAAGCTAATCCTCATTATACGTATATTTTTGGTCATACGCCATGTTGCTTTATCAATGATGATCATTCTTTTGATATTTGGTATGATCCTGACTATCATAATAAAATAGGAATTGATGGAGGATTAGCAGTTGGAAATAAAGGACAGTTAAATTGTCTTTGTTTGACAACTGGGGAAGTGACTGTCATTAAGTATGAGGAGGGTCAACCTAAGTGAGAAGTGCCTTTTATAATTTGGTCAATTTCATCAATATGACAAATGTTCACGATGTTTATTGGAGTTCTGCTAAAAAGATTTTGCAAAACATATATATTATACCTCAAAGTACAATTACTGATATTGCAGAGATGTGTTATGTTTCGACGGCAACAATATCCCGTTTATGTCGTAAACTCAATTATGAATCTTTTGCTGATTTTAAAAATGATGTGACAATGAATTTAAATTTCTTTAATCAGGATGCGAAGCGTTTATTATTTGATCATCAGTTACCTGAAAAAGAGACGATTCATGAGGGGAAAGAAGCTTTTCATAATCATTTTCAAAATATCGTTCGTAATTTACAGGATACTTATGATCATATTCAATATGAGGATTTGATTCAAATTGTTGATAAAATTCATGATTCGAATAGAATATGCTTTATAGGAAATTTTTTTACGCAGTCGGTTTCTATGCAATTACAAATTGAGTTATCATATTTAGGAAAAGATACAGTGGCTATGTATCCTTTAGAACAACAAAAGGAAATATTAAAAACTTTGGATGAGAATGATTTGATCATTGTCTCTTCTATTTCTGGAGGACTTTTTCATGATCATCCAGATATAATGCGTTTAATTACGCAAAAGAAGTCTTTTGTGATTGTGATTACACAGTTGGAGCAATTTGCATATGGTGATAAGGTGGATATGATTATTCGAGTTGGTAACGATCATTTATCTCTCATTGGAAAATTTTCAATTACTTATATTTTTGAGGTTTTAGAGGCTTTATATCATATTAAATATGGAACAAAAAAC
>CAYSWW010000071.1:0-10259 GCA_964434915.1 uncultured Coprobacillus sp. | reverse complement strand
AAAAAATCTTTACTTTTTTTCTTTTGTTTGCTTTTACAAAATGATAGATTTGGTATCGTTTTATATCATTTTTTGTAAAAAAAACATATTATTTGATGAACCAAAAATGATAATTTCGTTTAAAAAAGTGTCATTTTTGACAAATTAGGACATTTTTAATTTTTATATTATACTAGTTTTAAAGGAGGTCATATAAAAATGTTTAACGAAATTATTATTATAGGGAAATTGGCTAATAAGCCTTGTATTAAAGAAACAGCTAATGGTGTTAAATTAGCAACAATTGTTCTGGATGTTGAACGTCCATATCGGAATAATTTAGGTATTAAAGATCATGATTACATTAGTTGTGTATTATGGAGAGGAATTAGTGAACAAGTACGAGATTGTTGTGATGTTGGAAGCTTTTTGGGAATTAGAGGACGGCTTCAATCTAAAACATTTGAATCGGCTGATCAAACGACAACCACTATTCTTGAAGTAAAAGCTGAACATGTTGAATTGTTAGACAAATATTTAGTGAAAAAGTAGTCATCTGACTACTTTTTTGTTTCATTTTTGCTAAGAATTGTGTAAAATAGATGAAGATATAGAGAGGAGTGTTATGGTGAGTATCGATCAATCTCATATTAGAAATTTTTCAATTATAGCTCATATTGATCATGGAAAATCTACATTGGCAGATAGAATTTTACAATTAACAGGAGCAGTCAGTGATAGAGAAATGAAAGAACAACTCCTTGATAGTATGGACTTAGAAAGAGAACGTGGTATTACTATTAAGTTAAATGCTGTTCAATTAACATATACTGCTAAAAATAATGAAACTTATTTATTACATTTAATAGATACACCAGGTCATGTTGACTTTACATATGAAGTTTCACGTTCATTAGCAGCTTGCGAGGGAGCTGTTTTAGTAGTAGATGCAGCACAAGGTGTAGAAGCCCAGACATTGGCTAATGTATTTTTGGCTTTAGACAACGATTTAGAAATATTGCCAGTTATCAATAAGATTGATTTGCCAAGTGCTGATTCTCAAAGAGTTATTCATGAAATAGAAGATATTATTGGTTTGCCAGCTGATGAAGCTCCATTGATTTCGGCAAAAACAGGGTTGAATGTTGTTGATGTTTTAGAAGATATTGTTGCACATGTTCCACCACCTGCAGGTGATATCAATGCCCCAACACAAGCTTTGATATTTGATTCTTTTTATGATAGCTATCGAGGTGTTATTGTTTTTGTTTGTATTAAAGATGGACAAATTAAAGTTGGTGATCATATTAAATTTATGGCATCTGATGCTGTTTATGAAGTTGTTGAATTAGGTGTTAGAACACCTAAAGAAGTGAGAAAGGATAAACTTGTTACTGGGGAAGTTGGTTGGATTGCAGCGTCGATTAAGTCTATTCAAGATGTCCATGTAGGGGATACAATTACAACAACTGAAAATGAATCGCAACAGCCTTTACCTGGATATCGTCGATTAAATCCAATGGTTTATTGTGGTTTATATCCAGTAGATAATGCTAAATATAAAGATTTAAGAGAAGCTTTGGAAAAAATGAAGTTGAGTGATTCATCATTAATTTTTGAACCAGAAACATCACAAGCTTTAGGTTTTGGATTTCGATGTGGTTTTTTAGGGTTGTTACATATGGATGTTATTGAGGAAAGGTTAGAGCGTGAATTTGATTTAGAATTGATCGCGACTGCACCTTCAGTTGTATATCATTGTTACTTAACAGACGGATCAATGATCGAAATAGATAATCCTTCAACAATGCCAAGTCCTCAAAAGATTGATCATATTGAAGAACCTTATGTAAAAGCATCTATCATGACCCCACATGAATATGTTGGACCAATTATGGAGTTATGTCAAACAAAACGTGGTGAATATAGTGATATTGAATATATTGATGATATTAGGCGTAATGTGATTTATTTTATTCCTTTAAGTGAAATTGTTTATGACTTCTTTGATAAATTAAAATCTTGTACAAAAGGCTATGCTTCATTTGATTATTCATTTGAAGGTTATAGAACAAGTCAACTTGTACGTATGGATATTCTATTAAATGGAGAAGTTGTGGACGCATTATCTACAATTGTTCATAGAGATTTTGCTTATAATAGGGGACGAATTATTTGTAATAAATTAAAGGAAATCATTCCTAGACAAATGTTTGAAGTTCCTATTCAAGCAACGATTCAAGGAAAAGTGATATCGCGTACCAACATCAAAGCGTTACGTAAAAATGTTTTAGCAAAATGTTATGGTGGAGATATTACGCGTAAAAAGAAGTTATTAGAAAAGCAAAAAGAAGGAAAAAAACGTATGAAAGCAGTTGGTAGTGTCGAGATTCCACAGGAAGCTTTCATGGCGATTTTGTCAGTTGACGATGATTAAGGAAATTTGTGAAATCCTCTTTTTCTTTAGAGTTGATTTACTTTTAACATCGTTTATAATATAATAAATCAAGGAGGTGCATAGGATGAGTTTTTTTAAAAAAGGGTCGATTCATTTTAATGGACAAAAAGAAATTGAAACAAAATTAAAAAATCAAACAGAAAATGTAATCTCTCGAAGATTTAAGATTTTAATGATATCTATAACTGTCGTTGGTATAATATTATTAGTTCGCTTGTTTTTGACACAAATAAGAGAACAAGACTATTATACGGCAAAACTTTCACAATATAACAGTAATGTTTTTACAACCGATACCTTTAGAGGTGTTATTTATGATAGAAATTATACACGTTTGGTTTACAATAAAAATATTAACTGTGCAACATATTATGCAGTACAAGAAATTACATCTAGTGAAATTGAAACAATTGTTAATTTTTTGATTGATAATGTCACTGTTGATATAGATTCTGTAACAACACGTGAAAAAAAAGACTATTTGATCATGAAAGATGAAGAATTTGTGAAAAGCCTTCTTACAG
The DNA here is from genome assembly GCA_964434915.1 of uncultured Coprobacillus sp. GTDB lineage: Bacteria > Bacillota_I > Bacilli_A > Erysipelotrichales > Coprobacillaceae > CAYSWW01. Next base: position 7,298 of record CAYSWW010000071.1, on the reverse strand, counting down.
AGGAGGAATTAGCATCTGATGATGAAACGATTTATAATTTAGAATTGAATCGTTTAACTGATGATATTTTAGAAGAACACTTGACTGAAGAGGATATTAAATTTTATATGTTATATTATAAAATATCCAATTGTACGACGGGTTCTACAGTTTTATTAGAAGGATTATCAATCAAAGAAGCCAGCTTAATTGGAGAAAATTCCGATATTCTAAAAGGGGTTAAGGTTACAAATGATTGGTCAAGAGAATATACTTATGGATCATCATTTAAATCAGTCTTAGGTAAAGTAACAACAAAGAAAGAAGGTTTACCAGCATCAACTAAAGATATTTTGACAGCTTTAGATTACAATAGCGATGCAAGAGTTGGTGTATCTGGTCTTGAATATCAATATGAAGATATATTGAGTGGAACTTCAGCAACATATTCCATTTCATATGATTCAGATGGAAATCCAATTATTGATTCATTAACATCTGGAACTAAAGGATATGATATGCGTTTAACAATTGATTGGGAACTTCAAGAACAAATCAATGAAGCCATTGATGAGGCTTTAGAAGCCCATACAAATGAAGGATATAATAACAATATTTTTTTAGTAATGATGGATCCTAATAATGGAGAAATCCTCGTCATGGCAGGTCGCCAAAGAGATCCTGAAACTAATGAAATTTATGATTATGCAGCAGGAAATTATTTGAATGCTTACGAGATTGGTTCGACATTTAAGGGTGTTACCATTTATGCTGGCTTTAAATATGATTTGATTGATGAAAATACATATTTTATGGATGATTCAAATGGAATTAAAATCAAGGATACAAATGCCAAAACATCATATAAAGCTTTAGGTTATTTAGATGCGGTACAAGCTTTAGCTAAATCATCAAATGTCTATATGTTTTATGTAGCTATTCGTTTAGGAAATGGGGATTATCAATATAATCAACCATTGAGTCTTGATGCTGAAGCTTTTGACACATTACGTTTATGTGCTGGTGAGTTAGGATTAGGGGTTAAAACTGGACTTGATGTTCCTAATGAAGAACTTGGATATCGTGGTAGTGTTTTAAATAGAGATGCAGGAAACTTATTAGACTTTGCGATTGGACAATATGATACATATACACCTATTCAGATGGTACAATATGTTTCTACAATAGCAAATGGTGGAGTCAGAATTCAGCCACACTTATTCTTAGATGCATTTACCGAAGATGATGAAGGGAATAATGTGACTGTGAAAAGTTATTCAATTACTGTTTTGGATGATGTTTCTGAATATACAAAAGCTTTTGAAATTATTCAAAAAGGATTTAGAACTGGAGCAACATCAGGTTTGGCGAGTTCAGTTGAAGGTTATTATAATTCTGCTGGTAAAACCGGGACAGCACAAGTTTTTATTGAAGGTGTTGATTTAGGATACTCTAATCGTGCCTATGTTGGATACGCACCTTATGATAATCCACAGATTGCTGTTGCCTGTATTGCTGAAAAACAAAAACAAAATGAATCTTGTCAATCTTTATCTAAATTAGCATTTACCTTATATTTTGATAAATATGGTGTAAAAAGTGAATAAAATTATAGCATTTTTATTCACTTTATGCTATGATATTATGGCAAAAATATGACGGAGGTGTAACAATGAGAGATAACATCATTTTAAAATGTACTGAATGTGGTGAAGAAAACTACATTAATACTAAAAATAAAAGAAATCATCCGGAAAAAATGGAAGTTAAAAAATACTGTCCAAGATGTAATAAAAAAACTACTCATAGAGAAAAAAAATAAGCCTTATGGCTTTTTTTCTTTATGATAATAGAAGGAGAAATATGTATGATAAAGAAATTGATTCTAGGATCTATGCAAACCAACTGTTATGTGTTATCAAACGAAAATAAAGAGTGCTTGGTTATTGATCCAGGAGCTCAAGGACAAAAAGTTTCACGTTATATTTTAGAAAATGAATTGACTTTAAAAGCTATTTTATTAACACATGGACATTTTGATCATATAGGTGCTGTTGATTATCTTTATGATAAATATCAATGTCCAATTTACACACATCGTGAATCGCTGGAGCTATTGCATGATGCACGTTTAAATTTATCAATTTATGAACAGCCATTTACAATTCATGCTCCTGTTTTAGAAGCGTCTAAACATATGATGATTGCTGGTTTTGAGATTCAATGGCTTTTATTAGAAGGACACTGTCAAGGTAGTAGTATGATTTATGTTGAAAGCGAAAGTCTTTTATTTAGTGGAGATGTTTTGTTTGCTGGTTCAATTGGAAGATTTGATTTTCCGACTTCTTCAACACAACAAACAAAAAAAACATTAGAATTTATAAAAAATTTAACGTTTGATGTACGATTATTACCAGGGCATGGAGAAGAAAGTACTCTCCATTATGAACAAGAGAATAACTATTATTTAAAGTCATAATTTTTATGACTTTTTTCATATTAAAAAAGAAAAATAAAAAATTTGACTGTATATATATAATAGGAGGATATTTATGGATGAACTATTTAATAAAATCTTATTTCGTGCCATAGCAAGAAAAGCAACAGATATTCATTTTGTTTTAAAAGATGACTTATATATACGGTTTCGACAATATGGAGAGCTAAAAAAATATCAGACAATAGATTTAGAACAAGGTAGTAAATTGATGAATTATATGAAATATAAATCAATGATTAATGTGAATTATAAACACCTTCCTCAAACTGGACATTTTTCATATGTGATTTCAAAGAAAAATTATGATTTGCGTATTTCTTATTTACCCACTTTAGAATTTGAAAGCATTGTAATTCGAATTTTAAATAATCATGAAATTTTATCTATAGAAGAATTAACTCTTCAAGAAGATGTGAAAGAATATCTTTATTGGTTAACATATCAAGATGCAGGATTATTTTTAATCAGTGGAGCTACGGGATCAGGAAAATCTACAACCTTGTATACTTTATTGCAAGAAATAATGAAAAAACAAAATAAAAACATTATTACAATTGAAGATCCTATAGAAATGAGAATAGAGGGATGTTTACAAATCGAATTGAATGAAAAGATCGGAATTACATATCAGGATACTTTGAAACAAATATTAAGACATGATCCCGATGTTATTATGATTGGTGAAATTAGAGATGAGAAAACTGCAAAAATTGCAATCACTTGTGCATTAACCGGACATCTTGTGTTATCAACAATTCATGCAAGTAACGCTCCTTTATCAATGAAGAGACTCATGAATCTTGGGGTGTCACAAGTGGATATTATGGATGTGATGATTGGTGCGCTTTCTCAACGAATGAAGTATGATATTCAAAATAAGCGAGCAATTGTTTTATCTGAGTTTATGAATAAACAACAAATTCAAATTTATTTGAAAGATAATCAGTTAACATATTTCAATTTTTCTTATCAAGCTCGTCAATTAATTCAGATGGGCATTAATCCTGATTTATTTATAAAGGAGATAGATTATGAATAAGGATTATTTGTTTTTGAAGAACTTATATACGCTTTTAGAAGCTGGCTATAGTACAGAAGAGGCTTTGCACTTGTGTCAACATATCTTTTCTCATTCTGATATTGAGTCGATATTAGTTCAATTAAGAGCTGGTGTATCTTTGGAAGATTGTTTATTGGAATTTAATTTTCCAGCTACTTTTAAAGAATATTTTGGTTTTTTTAAGAATAAGAATTGCTTGTCAGAAGCTATAGAAAAAAGTGTTAATATTTGTATTTCTCAACAACAATATCAAACGAAACTTAAATCACAATTGACTTATCCATCTATTTTGTTGATGTTTCTTCTTTTGTTTTCTATTTTTGTTGTTTTTATACTAATTCCACAAGTCAACGCTTTGTTTGATTCTTTTCAAATAGAAAAATCGTTATTGTTTCAATTCATCTTTATGCTATTTTATTTGATTCCATTGATTTTGATTATATGTACTTTTTTAATTGTATATATGATAAGTCAATTGATTTATGCTTTACATCATAAGAAGTTTTTAATTATTGAAAGATATTTAAAATTACCAATTTTTAAAACACTTTTACAGAAATATTTTTCTTTGAAATTAGCTATTTATTATCAAGAATTACTATATGAAAATATGGATTCTGTTAGCATTATTCAATTATTAAATGAACAGCTAAGTCGAACAGACTTAAAAATTGTTTTATATGAAATTAGTAATCGCTTATTTGAAGGTGAGTCATTAGAAGATATTATCGCGGATTTTGATTATTTGGATTCTTTGTTTTTAAGTTTTTTTAGAATGTATATGAAAAATCCAACTATGAAAGATTCTTTATCTTATTATATACAATTGACTTATGATCAAATTGAAATGTGGAAATCAGAATTTTTAAAGTATTTGATACCAAGTATTTATGGATTTGTTGCGGTTTTTGTTATTACTATTTATGTGTCTATTATTATTCCTATGATGAATATAATATCAGACGTTTAAGGAGGAAATAAAAATGAATAAAAGAGGTTTTACTTTAATAGAAATGATTTTTTGTATTTCAGTTATTTTGGTTATCTTGTTATTAGTTATCCCTGAAGTTACATCAAAAAATACAGTTGTAAAAAATAAAGGCTGCGAAGCCCAAATAGAAGTTGTAAATTCTCAAATATTATTATATGAAATAGAAAATGGTGAATTACCTACGAGTATATCTGATCTAACACAAGGAGCACACCCATATTTAACAGAAAAGCAAGGAATCTGTCCAAATGGCAAACAAATCTATATAAGTGATGGACAAGCTTATGTTGAATAACAAAGGTTTTACTCTTATTGAAACTTTATTTGTTTTCTTTATTTTATGTCTTCTTATGACTTTGACCATGTCAGTACATATTCCAGTTAAAACTGCTGATATGGAAATAAGGGAAATAAAAAGCTTTTTACAGGAAGCACAATTATATGCCATGACTTCAAAAAAAACCGTGAAAGTAAGCTTTGATCAAAAGCAAATTAACTATTCATCAACTGATAAAGTGAAGACTTTTTTTCTAAGTGAATCATCAAGCTTTGAAAAATATGAAATGTCATTGAATGGCTATGGACATATTAAGACAGCTAAAAAAATATATTATCATACATCTGAAAAAGATTATGCATTTGTTTATCAAGTCGGAAGCGGGTATTTTTATGTGGAATAAAAAAGGTTCATCTTTGATAGAATCTTTGTTTGCATTAGAGATTTATCTTTGTGTTTTAATTGTATTTACTGGATTATTTGTACAAACATTTTATCAAGAAAATCAACTTTCAAAAAAATATCAGACGATATTAGAAAAGGAGGCTTTAATATCATACGAAAACGATTTTATGGAAGTCATCAAAGAGGTTTTACATTAATAGAAATGTTATTGTCTTTAGGAATTACATTAATGATTATGATGAGTTTGATGAGTTTTTATCGTTTGATTTCACATTCGTATCATCTATCCGAATTTCAAGAAGATCTTTATATTGCTAGTAAACAAGTGAGTCAATATGTCATAGGAACTCGATACATAGAGCTTGGAGATACATATAGTTATATAGATTTGGATGGAAGAATAATGACCTTTAAATATGATCATCAACGGTTGGTAAAAACACCAGGTTTTGAAATATTGTTGTCAGATATAGGCGATCTTAATTTTTATGAACAAAATCAATTTATTTATATGAATGTTACGAGAGACCAGAAAGAATATCTTTTCTTATTAACATATGCTAAAGAGTATGAAGGGGAAACAATTAATGAAATTGAATAAAAAAGGCTCCATATTACAGATAACATTGGTCATTTTTTTAACAATGATATTCTCGTTAACTTTATGTTTTTCATTAATTAGAGGAGAGTCTATCCAAAATCAAATGATTGATATGATGATGAAACAAAAGAATTTAGAAATCATGCTTGTTTATTATTATACATATCAAGTAGAGAATGATATGCTTTTTAGTGATTATTATAGTGATGATGATTATGATGTATCTTATACGGTTGATCATATGGGCGAATATTATGAAGTTGAAACAACAATAGATGGAAAATTAATGAATTATCGCTTTATTGTGTGGATTGATATTGAAAGTAGTCAGGTTTTAAAATTTGAATATAAGGAGATTGGGTTATGATTTTTTTACTGTTATTTATTATTTTTGTATGTTTTATTTTAAGTTTATATTATCAAAAACAGAAAGAGAAAAATACCTTTCAATGTCATTGTATTAAGTATTTGATTGCCTTTTTGATCTTTTTGGATTTATGTCTTGTTTTATTTTTTTAACAAGGAACTAATTTTTTGTTTTACATATGGGTATAAATTTGATATAATTCTAAGGGATATTATATGAAAGGGTGATTACATATATGGCAATCAACATTAAAGAATTAAAACCAGGTAATGCTTATACTGAAAATAAAGATTTATTTTTATGTCTATCAAATGAACAAAATAAGCAAGGGAGATTATCTGGAAAATACATGGTAAAAAGAAAAAATATGAGAACTGGTTCAATTACCGAAGTATCTTACAATCCTACAGCAAAAATCGAAACTGCTACGATTGAAAAAAGGAAAATGCAATTTTTATATGATGCAGGCGGTTCACTAGTTTTTATGGATAATGAAACTTATGATCAAATTGAAATTCCAAGTGATAATCTAAAATGGGAAATTAACTTTTTAAAACCTTCTGATGAAGTAGAAGTTACAAGTTATTTAGGAGAAGTTTTAGGAGTTCAATTACCTACAAATGTTGCATTTACAATTATTGAAACTGAACCTGCTGTAAAAGGTGATACTGCTACTGGAGCAACAAAAAATGCAAAGATTGAAACTGGTTTCCAAATCAAGGTTCCTTTATTTATTAGTGAAGGAGAAATTGTCATTGTAAATACACAAGATGGAAAATATCAAGGAAGAGCGTAAGCTCTTTTTTTTCATATTATGTCTTGTTTTTTCATATAGTATATATGACAAAGGAGACAAAAAAATATGAATAAACAAGCATTTACTTTTTTAACACTTTTTAGTTTGATTTTGGTTTTATCAATTTATTACATTATGTTACCTCCTCAAACTCAGGAAGAAACGGTAACGACTGCTGAATCTACAATTACCCAATTACAAGAACAACTTGATCTGAAAAGAGATGAAATCATTTCTAAAAATAACGAGATTATAGCTGAAGAATCAGTAAGTGGTCTATAATTAACACACTAGAAACTTTAGTGTAAATTCAATTAAAATA
>CAYSWW010000070.1:0-10310 GCA_964434915.1 uncultured Coprobacillus sp. | reverse complement strand
GTCACCACAAGTTATTTTATAGCGACTCTAAACCCACAGTTATTTTAAATAGTCTCTTTTTCTTTTCATATTCTGTCGAATCCAAATTCTTTATAGACAAGAAAAACCACCAGCTTAGCTGGTGGTTTTTCTTGGTCAAGATTTCATTTTCTTAATTTAGGAAATTTATAGTTTATTTTTTTAAAAAGAACTATATTGAAAAAGTAAGAGGTGAAAGGTTATGAAAGAAAAACAAATATCAGAATCATTCGTATTAGCGGTTCTTTTAGCGTTAGTCGGAGGTTTTTTGGATGCTTATACTTATGTTTGCAGAGACCAAGTCTTTGCAAATGCTCAGACAGGTAATATTGTAAGAGTTGGCATGACTTTTGCATATGGAGATTATTTGAAAACAGTTAGGTATTTTATACCAATTGTTGCATTTTCATTAGGGGTCATGCTGACTATGTATATAAGAGATTATTGTTTGCATAAGACATGGTTACATTGGCGACAAATTATTCTTTTGATTGAAGTGATAGTGATTTTTATTGTGGGTTGGATTCCCATAAGTCAATTGAATATTGTGGTGAATATTATGATTTCATTTATTTGTGCGATGCAGGCAGAATGTTTTAGGAAAGTTTTAGGTAAGCCGTTTTCTTCTACAATGTGTACAGGTAATTTAAGAAGCGGAACAGAGAACTTTTATCTTGCTATTAGATATCAAGATAAAGTGGCAAGAAAGAGGTGTATACATTATTGTTTGATAATTTTGTTTTTTATTTCCGGTGCGGCATTAGGTGTATGGGTAACAGATTTAATGGTTGAAAAAGCTATTTTTATTTGCGTATTTCCTATGTTGATAGCTTTTTGCATGATGTTTAAAAAGGCATATTAAATATGTTGATTTCCTGATTTGGAAAATCAATTGAAGATTTATTGAGTTTGATTAAAATGTTTGAACAGAAAGGTTAAAGGAGGAACAAATGATGAAAAAAGCAGCAATTTTAGTAGCCCCTGGATTTGAAGAAGGTGAAACATTAACAATAGTTGATATTATTCGTAGAGCAAATTTGCAATGTGATATGTTTGGATTTGATAACATTGTTGAAGGAGGACATGGTATTCGTGTTCAATGTGATAAGGTTTTAAGTCATGAAGTGGTTGAATATGATATGGTTATTCTTCCTGGTGGTTATGGTGGCGCAGCTAATATGCGAGATAGTGAAGAAGTCATTTCTATTCTTCATGAAATGAATGAAAAAGGGAAATATATTTGTGCGATGTGTGCGGCTCCAATAGTTTTAGAAAAGGCTAATTTATTAATAGATAAAAATATTACCGCTTATATTGGGTATGATAAGAAAATTAAACAAGGCAATTTTTTAGAAGATAAAATCGTAATTGACGGAAATATTGTAACAAGTCGAGGACCGGCAACGGCTTATGCTTTTGCTTATAAACTTGTTGATTTATTAGGTGGAGATTCATTAACAGTTAAAAAAAGAATGGTTTATTTCAATGCATTTGATGTTAGGGAGGATGAATAAGATGGCAAAAGTAGCAGTGTTAATGGCAGAAGGATATGAAGAAGGAGAAACATTGACAATTGTCGATTTGTTGAGAAGAGCAGGGATAGAATGTCATACGTATCATTTTGGTCAAGAATTTGTGAAAGGTATGCATAATATGTATATTCAAGCAGATAAAGAATTTAATGATGAAGTAAAAGATTATGATATGCTTATCCTTCCAGGAGGAAGACCTGGCGGAGCAAATCTTAAGAATAATCCTGAGGTTATTGCGATGGTTCAATATTTTAATGAACAAAATAAATATATAGCTACGATGTGCTCTGGTACAATTGTTTTATCTGATGCTAAAGTTATTGATGGTAAGAAAGTAACGGGTTATACTGGATATGCTGAAAAATTAATTGGTGGTCAATTCGTGGAAGATGTGGTAGTATTTGATCAGAATATTATAACAAGTCAAGGACCAGCAACACCTTATCCTTTTGCATTTAAAATTGCGGAAGTATTAGGAAAAGATGTTACAGAAATGAAGGAGAAATTGATGTATCATTTTGCCGGAGGAAAATAGAAAGAGAGTGAATAAGGATGATTTATGGTAAACTGCCAGTTGTATTTTTAAGTACTATTGCCAGTGAAAAAAATGGTTCAACAAATTGTATTATTGCAACATATATTTTAGAGCATCTTGATGAAGTCAAAGATATGGGTATTAAAGATTTAGCAAAGAAATGTCATGTTGCGATTAGTTCTATTTCACGTTTTTGTAAAGAAATAGGATTGAGAGATTTTGTTGAATTAAGAGAATTACTGTCATCTACTGATTTATATTTCGAAGAGCAGTCAAATTCACAATCACTTCATCAGAGAATAGCAGATTGTAGTAAAAAGATTAATGAGAGCATTCAAATGGTTCAAAATTCTATAGATGTTAATCAACTTATTAAATTATGCGATGATATTAAAAAATTTAAAAGAGTTGGAGTATTTGGATTATTAAAAGCTGGCTCGGTTGCAATTAATCTTCAAGGTGATTTGTTAATGCTTGGGAAACAAGTATACACAAATATATCATATATTCAACAAATACAATATATCGTAACTGCAGATGAAAATGATTTAATTATTATTTTCTCTTATACAGGTTCTTATTTTGATTATCAGGATTTAAGAGCACTCAAGAAAAAATTAAAAGCTCCTAAGATATGGATGATCTCAGGAGTTCAAAAAGAATACCCTTTCTTTGTTGATGAAGTCATTTCATTTCAATCATTGCAAGATCAAACCAGTCATCCTTATCAATTACAGTTTATTGTCAGTTTGATAGCACAAGAATATTCTAAAAGATGCAAGTGATAAAGCTTGCGTTTTTTATTTTAATATAAAGAGATAATTCTTACAAAATAAGGTATTTCTTTACAGAAACTCTCATATTTATTATAATAAAATTAGCTAGGAAGAAAGGAATGAAAATATGGAAAATTATGTAGATTTAAAAACTGAATCTTTAAAAGCAGTACATACAATGATTGAAAATGTCAATTGTGAAGGAGAAAACTTGTTAAAAGTTGTAAAATCGGAAAAAATCATGGAATTCGATGAAAACACTTATGTCAAACTAAAAGATTGTTATTTTCATAATGGCATTATTGAAGTTAAGATGTTAAGTCGTCTTTTACCAGATGCGCCAGATTTTGCTAGAGGATTTATTGGGATAGCTTTTCGAATAAATGATGATGATACGAAATTTGAATCTTTTTATGTCCGACCAACAAATGGCAAACAATGTGATGATCCAATAAGAAGAGCACATGGTTGTCAGTATTTTTCTTATCCAAAATATACTTTTGCTTATTTTAGGGAACATAATATTACAAATTATGAAGCACCAGTTGATATAGATTTAAATGAATGGATTCATTTAAAAGCGATTATTGAAAATGAACATGCAGAATTTTATGTTAATGGTGAATCTGTTTTGGTTGTTGATGATATGAAACAAGGAGCAGATTTATCAGGATCAATTGGTCTTTTTGTGGATATTGGAACGGAAGCCTTTTTTAAAGATTTAAAAATAATAAATAAAGATTAGATAAAGCCTCTTTTTGGGTAAGTGTTTTTGAACGAATTTGTGACAATAACAGAATCTTAAAAGAAAATTGAGAGAAGCGAAAAAACAATGACAAAACAATGGAATTGGAACTAAGTCTCAACAAGCTTTGAAATTACAACAAGAACACAATAAACAGAATTGTAAAATTCAAAAAGCCATAAATTGAAAGTGATTGATGTTGAACATAAATTTGATTTGAAACAGTGAGAAAAAATGAAACATAAAGGACATGAGTTCCTTATGTTTCATTTTTTGGTGGTTAAACTTTATCAATTTGATTCACTTGATACGTATCACAACTTTGAAGGTGTTCTTTTATAATATCATCTGATATATCTTGATCTAAGTAATTGTTGTTTTTATGCTGATTCCAAATAACATCTGTCACTTCGAAATTTTTTAATAATGTTTCTTTGATAATCATGATCCTTTCATCGTTCATCCAATGAGGCATAATCCAACCGCTTGTTTAATAGAGTGTGTTGTTTCTTTAAAAGTATTGCAATCTATGCGCCAAAAATCATTCGCATCTCTCCCTATCTTTCAAATATCAATTCATCATCAATGTGATAACAAGGGTAACCGCCAGATTGTGGACCAGTACAATATTGTTGTAAATCAGGATATAATTATTTGTCTATAACAGTTACTTTCACTTTATACTGCATTTCATACATCTTAATATCATATTATTATCTTTATCACATTCTCACCATAGATTATTGATGACTGGCATATAGACTACATCACATACCTCTACATAACTTTCCTCACCGTTACGTGTTAAGGGGATTCTTTGCCAAACTTCACCGAGCTTTTAACATTTAACGATTACACATCATTTGCCAATCGAAGTATTAGCGAGAGTGCTTCAAGACGTTATTCTATCATTTCAGTCTTTGAATAATTCGTTCTCCTAGATTTATTTAATATATATTAAAAATCTAGTGCATAGTCTTTTCAACTATGAACATGCCGCACTGAAAGCAAAATCATCACCAACACTCAAATCAGAAAAAAATATACAACGAACTGAATCACTGTCATTATTTTTCGCCCTGTGTCTCATGTTAATCAAGAAATATTTTTTATTGAATTAAATTTGAGAAATTTTTCCGAAATTAGATGAGTCTGATGAAAAAGTTTCTTCATTTAATATTTTTTGAATTGTATTCAAAAAATATTGTGATGATTTAGAAAAATGTTGGTATTTTTTCCATATAAAAATAATTTCAGCATCTATTGTTGGTTCTAAAGGAATGAAACATAAGTCACTTGAACAATCGGTATTAATCAATCGATCGAGTCCGATTGCATAGCCAATGCCTTCTTTAACCATGAGAGAAGCATTATAAATGAGATTGTATGTTGCGACAATTCGATAATTTTCATTCCCTAGATATTCAGAAATTTGATTTTTCTTTAATTCTTGAGCTGATACAATAAGTGGCTGATTGATTAAGTCTTTTGGTGTAATGCCTTTTAAGTGAGCGAGTTGACTATCTTTACGCATCAAGACACCACGGACATCTTTGATTGGTAATTTGATAGAATGGTATTTTGAAACATCCTGGACACCAATAAGAACTCCAAAATCGATAAGACCTTTATCTAAACGTTCTATAATATCTTCGGCATTACCACTATGTAAATGAAATGTTATATGAGAATGAATATTTTGTACCCGTTTGATGGCCTTGGCGATAAAAGACATTCCTTCAGTTTCCCCACAACCAATATATATATCTCCATTTAATGAACTCTTCCTAGAAATAATTTCTGATTCTGTTTTATTAACCAAACCTACAATTTCTTCGGCTCTTTTTCTAAGGAGCATTCCATCTTCTGTTAAAGTGATTTTTCGACTTCCTCTTTCAAATAGTACTGTGCCAAGCTCATCTTCTAAATCTTTAATTTGCCTAGAAAGAGTTGGCTGTGAAATATGCAAATATTCAGCAGCGCCAGAAATTGATTCTTCTCTTGTGATAGCTAAAAAATATTGTAATACACGAAATTCCATGTTTATCACCTCTGTAAAATATTATCATGATAGAAGTTGATTTTGCAAGAAAGACATGCTTTTTAGTTATGATTTGGTATTTGATATAAGTATTTGTTATTGAATGGAAATTACCATATAATAATGGCGAGGTGAATGAGATGGAATCGACGATATTCAATGGTATAACCATGGAAGAATATTTAAAAGATGCTGGTTGTTCTTGGCAGTTTATAGAATCCGTAATGACTTGTATGCATGATCGAGAAAATGAGGAAATGATGAGAATGTTAAGAGAATATAGATGTGAACTTTTAGAAAAAATACATCAAGACCAAAAGCAGATAAATTGTTTAGATGATTTGTTGTATCAATTTAAACAAGTAGGATGTAAATGAAGAAATTAATGATAGTGATCATCTTTGTTTTTTGTTTGATGGGATGTCATCAAAAGGAAAGAGTTAATCAGGAGGAAGATAAAAATATGGAAATGAATCTTGTTGTTCAGGATCAAAATTATGAAGTTGAATTATATGATAATGAAACTGTACAAGCGTTATTAGAAATGTTACCAATGACGATTACGATGAATGAATTAAATGGTAATGAAAAGTATGCTTATTTCACCGAGACGTTTCCTACTGATAGTCAATCGATAGGAATGATACATGTAGGAGATCTTATGCTTTTTGGGGATAATTGTTTGGTTTTATTTTATGAAGAATTTCAAACAAGTTATCAGTATACTCCTATTGGAAAAGTTATCAATACTGATTATTTAAAGGAGAATTTAGGAGAAACGGATGTTCAAGTGATATTTAATAAGGGAGAAAATGAGAATGGAATATGATGTGATTAAAAATCAAAAGTTTGATAAAGAAAGAGCGTTGTATCATTTACAAAATACCATTGTAGAAAATTGTGTTTTTGCAGGTGAAGAGGATGGAGAATCAGTTTTGAAAGAGACAAGAAATGTGATTGTAAAGAATTGTCAATTTTCATTGCGTTATCCTTTGTGGCATGCACAAAAATATGAGTTAAGTTATTCGACATTAGATGAGTTGACAAGAGCACCTATTTGGTATTCTCATGATGGGTTAATTGATCATTGTCGTATTGAAGGAATCAAAATATTGAGGGAATGTAGCCATATGACTGTTTCTCATTGTACAATTGATTCACCAGAATTTTGTTGGTATAGTCATGATATTACTGTTAAAGACAGTACGATTAATTCTGAATATATCTTTTTGAATACAGATCATGTAAAGATCGATCGTTTGAAAATGAGTGGGAAATATTCCTTTCAATATATGCATGATGTAGAGATTGATCATTCTTATTTAGATACGAAAGATGCATTTTGGCATAGTGAAAATGTTGTTGTGAGAAATTCTGTATTACAAGGAGAATATTTGGCTTGGTTTTCTAAGAATTTGACTTTAATTGATTGTCAAATTATTGGGACACAGCCGTTTTGTTATTGTGAAAATTTAAAATTAATTGATTGTGAAATGATCGATACAGATTTAGCATTTGAATATAGTGATGTTGAAGCGAGTGTGAAAGGGCATGTTGATTCAATCAAGAATCCAAAAAGTGGAACGATTATTGTAGATAGTGTAGGAGAAGTTATTATTGATGAACCTATTATGGATGTGAAAGGTCAGGTTGTATTAAGAAATCAAATGCCAATTGATACTCATTTTACAAAAGAATGTTGTCAATCTGCAAGTAAATAAAAATACCTAGTTGCATTTTTATTTTTGTTAGATGATATACAAATATGCAGACATGAAACATTTAGAGATAATGATTAATATTTCCATTTTAAAATTATTTTAGTATAATATGCCATATGATGCATTATATGTTGATAGTTCAGCTTGCATACAATCATGAGGTGTAATGCATATGTATATTTTATGAAAATTTTAAGAAAGGAAAGGAGTATTGGAAAAGACAGTAAATCATCATATGATAAATTGAATTATTAGTGATAGTTTTGTTTTTTGTCTCCTTATATCAGGTATTACAGTGAAAAATATAAAAGAAATCGTTATGATTATTGTTGGTAATTTTATTCTTGCTTTTGGTGTAACTGCTTTTATGATTCCTCATCATATTATTATTGGCGGTTCTACTGGTATTGCATCTTGCTTTCAGCATTATTTTAATATACCAATATCTTATACTGTTATGGTTATTAATGTTATCATGTTTGTCATCGGTTATATAATTTTAGGTAAAAAATTTGCTTTAACAACTATTATTTCAACTTTTATTTATCCAATCTTTTTGAATATTTTTCAATCAATAAGTGAATTATCATATTTATGTGATGATATGGTTTTAGCTGCGGTTTATGGTGGTATGACTATTGGATTGGGTATTGGTTTAATTATGAAAGCAGGAGGGTCATCAGGTGGAATGGATATACCTTTGATTATTCTCAATAAAAAGAAAGGTATCCCAATTGCAACATCAATGAATGTTTGTGATACGACTATTTTGGTCACACAAATGACTTTTTCACAAACAACAGAAATTTTATATGGGATTGCGATTGTATTTGTGACATCAACAATGATTAATAAGGTCTTAATGACTGGTGTTTCACAGGTACAGATGTTGATTGTTTCACCACAGTATGAAAAAATCAGACAGACATTATTACATCAATTAGATTGTGGTGTCACAATGTTTCATATAGAAACAGGAATGAATGAACAAGATCAAAAAGCTGTGGTGGCTGTTTTTTCTAATCGTAAGCTTAATAAAATTAAACAAACTGTCTTAGAGATTGATTCTCAAGCTTTTATGACAATTAGTCAGATTACTGAAGTTGATGGAAGAGGTTTTTCTTTCGATAGATATTTATAAAAAAATAAGGAGGTTTTTATGGCTGCATTGACGACTTTATTTCCCGTCTTTTTTATGTTGGCTTTAGGATTTATAGCACGTGTAAAAAACTGGATTACACCTGAACAAAAGGCAGGAGCCAATGCCATTGTTTTTCAGATTTTATTTCCGATTATGATTTTTAATTTGATGCTTACGGCATCTATAGAATCATCAACGTTTTACATTGTTATTTATGTCACAATTGCTTTTTTAATTGCAATTGCGATTGGACGATTAATAGCACCCTGGATCGATCAAAGATTTGCCCATTTCTCATATTATTTGTTAACGAGCGTAGAGGGTGGAAACGTAGCGTTACCGTTATATCTTTCTATTGTAGGGAGTTCAAGTTTAACAGTTATTTTTGATATAGCTGGTACGATTGTGGCATTTGTGATTGTACCTGTTTTATTAGCTAAAACAATTTCACAAGGTATGTCTTTGAGAGGTTTGATTAAAAATATTTTTTCTAATTCTTTTGTTATTGCAGTGATTTTAGGTTTAGGTTTCAATATTTTGGGTGGTTATACTTTCTTGCAGTCGACATCGTTTTTTGATTTGTATACAGGAACAATTTCACAAGCGACATCGCCAATTGTTGGGATGATATTGTTTATATTGGGATATGATTTGAAGATTGATAAGGAAACTTTAAAGCCTATTTTAAAATTGGTTTTTGTAAGAGTTATATATTATGTTTTCGTGATTTTGGGATTTTTTGTTTTATTCCCTTCTTTGATGAATGATCATTTATTTATGTTAGCTGTTATGCTGTATTTTATGTGTCCAACAGGATTTGGTTTAACCCCAGTTATTTCACCATTAATGAAAAGTGAAGAAGATGCAAGTTTCACTTCTGCTTTTATTTCACTTTTTATGATTGTAACATTAGTTGTTTATACAATTCTTGTTATTTTTATTGCTTAATAAAAACAGGAGTGAATGAGATAGATATATGCGAGAAAGACGATTAGTATGAAGTTATATAAGCAATGGGAAGAGTGCTAATCGTTATCATCTTCCATTTGTATTACAACGTAAAGATCGATTCATTGTAAAGAGTATATTTGATATTTAGGTGAGACATGATTTATGGAAACGTGTGAACAAGCAGGAGAAATCTTTGCTTTGGATAATCAGAAAAGTTTATATTGTTCACTTTATCAAAATAGAAGATATGATAGTGATTTTTTAACGGTTCAAAAAGTCATAGAATCTAATAAATTAAGAATGAGAAATGCATTTTGATTATTATCGTCCTAAAGTGCCAGAAAATATTCATTGTTTTGCTCTAGCGCTATTTTATTTGTATGGTTATGGATGTCATACATTAGATCAAGTTATTAGTTATTTTGGTAAACCTGATTATGTTCATTATGATGTTCGCCAATTACTTGGTGAAGGAAGAATGAATGATTATTTTATATTGATATGTATTATGGAAATTTTAAAGTTTCTGTAAAATCTAGTTATCTTAGAATAAAAGCAAGACCAAGTTTTATTGTTTATGAGAAACAAGGAATGTTTGTGAAATAAACAAAAAATAGGCAAGAAGAACATCTTAAACTTTTCTATATGTCAGAGCATGATGATTTTGGGGTTGATTTACCACAATGGTGTTTTGAGTTGTTATGATGATCAAGGTGTCTTTCATGAAGAAAAAGTTCCTTCTGTTAATGGTGATTATGGTAGAGTTTATGCGGGTAATTTCAATTGTATTGTGAATGGACATTCATAGATCATTAAACATGAAGAAGCTTTATTATAGATGGAAATGTTG
>CAYSWW010000069.1:0-10465 GCA_964434915.1 uncultured Coprobacillus sp. | reverse complement strand
ATTTTTCTAAGTGATTTCACTAACCCTGTGACAAGTGGTCAATCAAAAAAAATTTAAAGTAAAATATGTTTTTCTTAAAGAATTATGTAAATATACGTAGATAAAGAGGTTGTGATGTAATAACTTTTTTATAAAGTTGTTTCAACAACTTCTTTTCTTTTTATGTATACACGGTTGTTTCTCTTGCATAAAATTGCTTTTTAGAAATATGTCTTTTTTATATATTTCTTGTGCAAATTTATTCAAAAAATATTCTCATTTTTTAAGTATTGTTTTGCTTGAAATGTCCTACGAATAGGAGTAAACTAATTGAGAAATAAAAATAGAGTGAGGAGGGGTTGTTTTGGACAAGGTTATTCAGGACATTGTCGCGATAGATCTAGAGTGTTCTAAACAGGTTGAAGAAGCACGCAAGAAAAAGCTCGATGTCCAATCACATATGAACACTAAGAAAAAAGAGATCTATGATTCTTTTATAAAAGAATATCAAGTGAAAATTGATGTTCATAAGAAAGAATTAGAAGAACAAATTCAGAAAACAAAACGTAAAAATGAACAAGACTACAAAGAATCACTGATTCAACTCTCTCGTTTTTACGAAAAAAACAAGGATGCGTGGATTTCTACCATTGTTAGTCGTTGTAAAGAAATTTAGAGAAGAGGTGAACATATGAGCTCTTTTTCATCAAATGCTATTCTTACCAAAGCGCGATCTATGTATTCACGTAGATTGACTGAACAAAATTATGAAGAATTATTAAAAAGAAGAAGCATTAATGATTTGGTTGCTTATTTGAAGAGTGAAACCGTCTATAGTGATATTCTCTCTGATTTAAAAGAAACGAATATTCATCGTGGACAGTTAGAGGCTCTTTTGAATAAAGAAATATTTTTAAGATTAAATCGATTAATAAGGTTTGCTTCTAAAAAAGATTTAGAATTCTATCAATTAGGAATTATGGAATTAGAAATGCGTTTGATTTTAACGAAAGCAAGATTAATTGTTTCTGATTATTATTCTGGTTATGAGATAGAAATTCCAGCATATTTGAAACAATATGCTAGTTTTAATTTATATGGTTTGATATCTGTGACTGATTATGATAGCTTGCTCGCTTTGTTAAAAGGAACAAAATACTATCAACCACTTTTGAAATATAAACCACAGGATGACAAGCCTTTAGATTCTAACATGTTAGAATTTGAAATGAAAAGTATTTACTATGCTGAGTATGTAATAATTATTAAAAAGTTATTTAGAGGAAAAAAACGTGAGAATCTTTTAACAATGATCAATACATTTATAGAATTACAAAATATCACAAAAATATATCGTTTAAAGAAATATTTTCAAGCGACTCCACAAGAAATCAAAGACTCATTATTCTTGGAATACAGTCGTATTCCACCAAGAGCAATGAATAAATTGATAGAAGCGAAGGACGCAAGTGAATTTTTGAAAAAATTAGCTAATTCACCTTATAAGCTTTATATTGATGATCAAGAATTTGTTTATATTGAATATCATACAGAAAAGATTCAATATAATTTAGCAAAAAGATTTATGCGTTTTTCTACTGATAGTGCCTTAGTTTATATGACATATAAGATCGTCTATCAAATTGAAATAGATAATTTAAAACATATTATTGAAGGTTTGAGATATGGAGAAACACCTAGTCAAATTGAATCGATGTTAATCTATTAGGGGGATTATTTTATGGCTATAGAAAAAATGAACTTGTTAGAGATGACGTTTGATAAAGATGATTTATATTCTGTTTTGTTTTGTTTAAAAGAAGCAAAATATTTTTATCCTCAAGCAGCATCAAAGATTATAAATGGTGCGCAAAATGTGAACACACTTGATGAAGATGTTAAGTATGCACATTTATTAGAAAGATTAACACAGATTGCTGTAGATCTACAGTTTGATCTTAATCATAACTTTGCTTATCAACGATCTTTAAATATAGATAAAACAGATACATATTTAGGTGATCTTGAAGAAAGTATCAAACAAATAAAATTAATACAAGAACAGCTTGAGAATGAAAAAGATGAAAATGAAAAAACATTACAAATATTAAAACATATTTCGTCAACAAATATTCATTTAGATCAATTACAGCAATGTCAATATGTAACGGCGAGATTTGGACGTATCGAAAAACATAAACTCTCATTAAATGATCGTTTGTCATATATTTTTGAAAAACTAGGTGAAGATGACCGATATATATGGTGTTGCTATATGGCAACAAATAGTGATATATTGGAAGTTGATAACTTATTTTGTGCATTAGGGTTTGAAATAATTCAATTGCCATCTTTTGTACATGGAACAATTGATGAAGCAAAGAATGAATTAAAAGAAGAAATTGAAGCGATGAAAGAATATATTCAACGTATGGAACAGAAAATAGCTATATTGAGGGAAGAAAATAAAATTGATTTATTGAAATTATATTCTACCATCTCATTCCTTTACCGAATTGAAGAATTTAAAGTATTCGTTGTAGATTATCGCCAAAGATATGCAATTTATGGATTTATTTCTCAAAAATGTATGAAAGATTTTCAAAGTAGGTTTCAATCTTTGGAAAATATCAATTTCCAGATGCTTCCTGCAGATATGTTAGTTAATCAACATGTAGAAATGCCAGCGATTACGAATAATCTACGTTGTGTCAAACCTTTTGAAATGATGGTTCATTTCAAATCATTTCAAAAATGGGATCCAACAATCGCATTTGCTATTCTCTATTATGCAGTTTTCATTCTCTTTTTTGGGGATTTAGGAGTTGGTGTAGTTCTTGCATTACTAGGACTCATTATGCGAAAGAAGAAAATGGGGAAATTGCTTCTTTCATTATCTATAGCAACAATACTGGGTGGATTCATATATGTTCAAGCTTTTTATACAATTAATTTTTATCCGGCATTGACATTACCATTATCTCCATTTATGCGTGTAATCGATGGAGTTATCCTTTTGATTGTTGGAACGCTAACCATTCGTACAGCTGTTAGTATGTCTGGCAACCAGTCTTTGATTGATTGTATCTACTCAATCAAAGGTGTTTGCGGATTGATGATGTATGTATTCATTATCTATTTAGGATGTTTATATGAAATGCATATTGCTTTACCTATGATTCTATTAGAAATTATTATTGTTATGTGTCTTATCTTGGTTTTAACGAAGTCATTTGTCAAAAAAAGATTAATCAGATAGGGGAGGGAAAAAAGATGTCGATAGCAAAAATGAAGCTCTTGGAAATAGAATATCCGATGGAAAAAAATGATGCTATTTTGATGAAATTAATTCATATGCAAAATTTTTGTCCTGAGAGTGCTTCGAAATTTGTTGATTCAGTTCAAGGATTATCAGTCTTAAACAGAGAGAATCCTTATGCTGATTTGATTAATCGCATGGAAGAAGCGAAAGACAAATATCAAATAGATTTAAAATGTCAAGAAGTTGATGATACGAAACTGAATATTATTCAAGCTGATACTTTATTCTGTAATGTTTTAGAAAAAGTATCAAAGATTGAAAAAGTTAAAGATGATTTACAAAAAATGCTTGTTGAAAATGAGGCAACAATTTCTCAATTACAGCATTTGATTAATTCGGATATGGATTTTGATCATTTGTTTGGTTGCCATTATTTACAAGTTAAATTTGGTCGTATTCCAACAGTGAATCTTGAAAAGATTCAATATTTTGGTCAACAAGAATTTCTTTTCAGGATTTTTCATAAAGGAAGTAAGGAAACTTATTGTATGTATTTAACGACATTAAATATGGCTCCTGAAATAGATAATCTCTTTTCTTCTTTATACTTTGAAAATATTCGTATTCCAGAATTCGTTCATGGAACACCTGAAGAAGCTTTACAAGTGTTAAAAGAAGAAGATGAGACTGCAAAGAAATATTTAAATGATTTAGATAAGAGAATAAATCATTTATTTCAAACGCACTTAGATGAAATGAATCATATTTATTCTGTTGCAAAAGTTTTAAATGAAATATATGATGCGCAAAAATATGTAGTTGTGTTTGGTAAAAATTCAGCAATTTTTGGATTTGCTGAAGAAAAAGATGCGAAAGCAATTAAAGCAGATTTTGAAAGTATTGAAAATGTACATGTGGAAATCCGTGAAGCTACGGATGATTCACGTTTAACACCACTAACAAAATTAAAGAATAACTGGTTTTCTGAACCATTTAGTATGTTTGTTGAAATGTATGGTGTACCTTCTTATACTGATTTTGATCCAACAACTTTAGTAGCAATAAGTTATACGATTTTATTCGGTGTTATGTTTGGAGATGTTGGTCAAGGAATGATCTTATCAATTGTCGGTTATATTTTCTATAAATGGAAAGGTCTAAAATTAGGAGCAGTTGGTATTCGTTTAGGAATTGCTAGTATGTTTTTTGGTATTCTATTTGGATCGGTATTTGGAAGTGAGGAAATCTTACATCCTTTCTTTGCGCCAATGGATTCAGAAAATACAATGACTTTATTAGGGGTTGCCATTGCCATTGGTGTGTCATTGATAGTTATTGCAATGATATGTAATATTATTTTACAGTTGAAAAAGAAACATTATGGTGAGTTATGGTGTTCTTCTAACGGTATTGCTGGATTGATATTTTATGTGTCTGTTATATTGATTGTAGTGAAGATGATGTTAGGTGTTGCGATTCCTTTTGTTGGAACTACACTTTATATCATTGTATTTATTGTCATACCTGTTTTATTAATGTTCTTAAAGGAACCTATTGAAAGAAAAATTGATGGAGAATCATTATTTCCTAATGGATTTGGTGGTTTCTTTACAGAATCCTTCTTTGAATTATTTGATATAATGTTGACATTTATTGCTAATACAATGTCATTCTTGCGTGTAGGTGGTTTCGTTTTGTCACATGCTGGGATGATGATGGTTGTTTATACGTTGGCTAAAATGGTTAACGGTGGATCAACGGATATGAGTATTGCTTATTTAATTGTTTTAATTATAGGAAATGTCTTTGTTATGTGTTTGGAAGGTATGATTGTTGGTATTCAAGTTTTGCGTCTTGAATTCTATGAAATGTTTTCACGTTATTATGAAGGAAAAGGGAAACCTTTTAAGTCTATACAAGAAAGATAAAATTTTAGGAGGAATTGAATTATGTCTATTTTAATGTTTATTTTACCTTTAG
Source organism: uncultured Coprobacillus sp. (assembly GCA_964434915.1). Classification (GTDB taxonomy): domain Bacteria; phylum Bacillota_I; class Bacilli_A; order Erysipelotrichales; family Coprobacillaceae; genus CAYSWW01. The sequence goes on along the minus strand of CAYSWW010000069.1, from coordinate 5,244 downwards.
TTGCGATTGTTTTATTATCATTACCATTAGTTAAAGTCTTTACTTCTCGTGTAAGTAAGAAGAGTGTAAAATGGCGTTTATTAACTCATGTAGGAGGATTCTTTGGAGCTGTTGTATTAACTTTATGTTTGTCTATGAATTCAGCATTTGCTGCTGAAGCTACTTCTATTACTGGAACTTTGGCACAAGGTTTAGGATTTATTGCTGCTGCTTTAGCAACTGGATGTTCTGCATTAGGTGCTGGTATTGCTGTTGCAGCTGCTGCTCCTGCTGCTATTGGTGCCTTTTCTGAAAATGATAACAACTTTGGTAAGGCTTTGATTTTCGTTGCCTTAGGTGAAGGTGTTGCTATTTATGGATTATTAATTTCTATCTTAATTATCAACGCTTTATAAAAGAAAGGTCTGATGATATGAAATTCTTCTTAATCAGTGATAATATTGATACATTGATGGGACTCAGACTTGTAGGGATTGAAGGAGTTGTTGTTCATGAACGTCAAGCCTTTTTAGAAACTTTACAAAGTAAGATGCAAGATGAAAGTATTGCGATTCTTCTTGTTACAACAAAATTAGTTAATCTATGTCCTGATATTATTTCTGAGATTAAATTGAAACAACAAAAGCCTTTGATTACGGAGATACCTGATCGTCATGGTCATTCAAAAATTGGGGAAACGATTGATGGTTATGTGTCTGAAGCAATTGGTGTAAAATTATAGGAGAGAACGATTATGCAAAATATTGATCAAGTATTTCTCTATATGAAAGATGAAATTGAAAGACAAGCACACAGTGAAGTAAAGGCTATTCTTGATGAAGTGAAAGCTCTTGAAGAAGATGCTTATGAATCAATGAAAGCAGAAGCTAAAGGCGATGCTGATTTAAGATTGAAACAAGAAGTGGAAGAAATGTCTTCACAAGCTGCTACTGAGATTTCTGAAAGTCATATTGAAAGAACAAAAAAACTTATTGATAAAAGAAATGAATATGTTAAAAATGTCTTTGAACAGGCAAAAGAACAATTGATTGCATTTACGCAAAGTGATGACTATTTCTCTTTTCTTAAAGCAAAAATCGAAAAAGTGACTCATCATTTCCCTGAAGAGGGTTCAGTCATGTATCTTTCTCAAAAGGATATGGCTTTGAAAGATGATTTGATGAAAATTTTTGGTAAAGGTGCTCGTGTAGAAGTCAGTGATAAAATTGAGATTGGTGGTTTAATTATTGAAAATCAAGAATCTTCTTTAGTTGTTGATGAAACATTGGATTTTGCTTTAGAAAATCAAAAAGAATGGTTTAATAAAAATTCTGGATTAATAATTAAATAAGATAAGGGAGATTTGCGAGAAATGGAAGATGTTATCTATTCAATCAATGGTCCCGTTGTTACAGTTAAAGATACAAGTACATTTTCAATGCTTGAAATGGTTTATGTCGGTCATGCAAGACTGATTGGTGAAGTTATCTCTATTAAAAAGGAACTAACAACTATTCAGGTTTATGAAACAACAACAGGATTAAAACCTGAAGAACCTGTTTATCCAACAGGTCAGCCTATTTCTGTAACATTAGGTCCAGGGATTTTAAGAAATATTTTTGATGGGATCGAAAGGCCCCTAGAAGAAATTGCGAAAGAATCTGGTTCATTTATACCTATTGGGAGTCATGTTGCACCATTAAATAAGGATAAACTATGGGATGTAACTATGACTGTTCAAGTAGGAGATGAATTAAAAGGTGGCGATATTTATGCCACAATTCCAGAAACAGATTTGATAGTTCATAAATGTATGGTTTCACCATACGTTAATGGAAAAGTTATTGAAGTGGCTAAAAATGGTCAATATAAAATTGATGATGTTGTAATGAAATTACAAGATGATAAAGCTCAAATTATCGAATTTACATTGACACAGAAATGGCCTATTAAGCAACCACGTCCAGTGACAAAACGTTTACCTATTTCTATGCCTTTGATTACTGGTCAACGTGTTATTGACACTTTGTTCCCAATTGCTAAGGGTGGAACAGCTGCTATTCCAGGTGGATTTGGTACTGGTAAAACAATGACACAACATCAATTAGCAAAATGGTGTGATGCTGATATTATCGTTTATGTTGGATGTGGCGAACGTGGTAATGAGATGACACAGGTTCTTGAAGAATTTAAAGAATTAATTGACCCTAAGTCAAATAAACCTTTAACTGATAGAACTGTTTTGATTGCCAATACATCTAACATGCCTGTGGCAGCACGTGAAGCGTCTATTTATACTGGAATTACATTAGCAGAATATTATCGTGATATGGGCTATCATGTTGCCATTATGGCTGATTCAACATCACGTTGGGCTGAAGCTTTGCGTGAAATCTCAGGACGTTTGGAAGAAATGCCAGCTGAAGAAGGGTTCCCAGCTTATTTACCTTCTCGTTTATCACAATTTTATGAACGTGCAGGATATATGGATAATTTAAATGGAACAAAAGGTTCAGTTACAATTATCGGAGCTGTTTCACCTCAAGGTGCTGATTTTTCTGAACCAGTCACACAAAATACGAAACGTTTCGTACGTACATTCTGGGCATTAGATAAATCTTTGGCTTATGCTCGTCATTATTTTGCTATTAACTGGAATCAAAGCTATAGTGAGTATATTCCTGACTTGGAAAGATGGTTTAATAAAAATGTTGATTCTAAATTTTTAAGGGATCGTCAAGAAATACAAAGTTTATTAGCTGAAGAAACAAAATTAATGGAAATTGTTAAGCTAATGGGATCAGATGTTTTACCAGATGATCAAAAGTTAGTGATTGAAATAGCCAAAATAATTCGTGTTGGATATCTTCAACAAAATGCTTTCCATCCTGATGATACTTATGTATCTTTAGAGAAACAATTAAAGATGATGGAAGTCATTCTTTATTTGAATAAGCGTTGTCAAGATGTTTTAAGTGAAGGAAAGCCTGTTCGTTTGATTTTGGAAACAGGAATATTCGATAAGGTTGTTAAGATGAAATATGATATTCCTAATGATCATTTGGATTTATTTGAAAATTATTATAAAGATATTGATGAAGCAGTTGAATCTATTCACTAAAGGAGGAAAAGAGTTATGAGTCTTCAATATGTTGGTTTGAATGAAATTAACGGTCCATTAGTTGTATTAGATCATGTGAAAGAAGCTTCATACGACGAAATGGTTGAGTTAACATGTAAAAATGGAACAATACGTCTTGGACGTATTGTTCAAGTTGAAGGAGAACAAGTTGTTGTTCAGGTTTTTGAAGGAACAAATGCTTTATCTCTTTCTAATACTAAGACAAGATTATTAGGACATCCAATGGAATTACCTGTTTCAAAAGAAATTCTAGGTCGTGTTTTTTCTGGAGCAGGGAAACCAATCGATGGATTGGGAGATGTTTATGCTGAAAAATCAATGGATATTAATGGTTTGCCATTAAATCCAGTATCTCGTGCTTATCCGCGAAATTATATTAATACTGGAATTTCTTCTATTGATTGTTTGACAACTTTGATTCGTGGACAAAAGTTACCAATTTTCTCAGGATCTGGTTTGCCACATAATCAATTAGCTGTTCAGATTGTAAAACAAGCAAAAGTTGCTGATGATGAAGGAAAAGGTTTTGCGGTTGTTTTTGCAGCTATGGGTGTTACTAATGACGTTGCTGAATATTTTAGACGCTCATTTGAAGAAGCAGGTGTCATGGAAAGATTGGTTATGTTTTTAAACTTGTCTAATGATCCGATTATCGAGCGTATCTTAACACCTAGATGTGCTTTAACAGCTGCTGAATATTTAGCTTTCGAACAAGATATGCATGTTTTGGTTATCTATACGGATGTGACTTCATATTGTGAAGCATTACGTGAATTCTCTTCTAGTAAAGGAGAAATTCCTGGACGTAAAGGATATCCTGGATACTTATATTCAGATTTGGCTTCTTTATACGAAAGAGCAGGAATTGCAAAATCCGCTAAAGGATCTGTGACACAGATTCCAATTTTAACAATGCCTAATAATGATATTACTCATCCAGTTCCTGACTTAACAGGATATATTACAGAAGGACAAATTACGCTTGATGCTGAATTGAATGCTGTTGGTATTTATCCACCAGTTAGTGTCTTACCATCATTGTCACGTTTAATGAAAGATGGTATTGGAGAAGGTTATACAAGAGTTGATCATTCTGCTGTTTCTAACCAGTTATTTGCAGCTTATGCTCATGTTCAAGATGTCAAATCATTAACTTCTGTTATTGGTGAAGATGAATTATCAGAAACAGATAAAAAGTATATGGAGTTTGGACGTTTATTTGAACAACATTTTCTTAATCAAGGATTTGATACAAATAGATCAATTGAAGAAACATTGGATTTAGGTTGGGTGTTATTATCTGTTTTACCTAAGGGTGAACTGGATCGTGTTGATAATGAAGTATTAGAACAGTTCTATAATCATGCAAAAGCTGTTGAATTGTTTGGTCTAGATGAAAACAAAACAATAAGAGAATTACAGCAGGCGGTTAATAATGGCTAATCAGGTTTTCCCTACTAAAGGGAATTTAATGGTTACCAAAAAGTCATTAGATCTTGCTTATTTAGGCTATGACTTAATGGACAAAAAAAGAAATGTTCTAATTAAAGAAATGATGAGTTTATTAGATGATGTTAAAATTATAAGGGATGATATTACTGAATCTTATCAGAAGGCTTATCTTGCTTTACAAGAAGCGAATATGTCTTTAGGAATTATTAGCGATATAGTAGAAGCTATTCCTATTGATGAGGGTTTAAGCATAACTTATCGGAGTGTTATGGGTGTAGAAATTCCTAAAGTTACATATAACAAAGCACCATTACGTTTAGGATACGGTTTTGAAAGAGCTAATTCTAAAGTCGATTATGCGTATCGTTGTTTTTATCACGTTAAGGAATTAACTGTTAAATTAGCGGAAATAGAAAATGCGGTTTATCGTTTAGCAAATGCAATTCGTAAAACTCAAAAAAGAGCAAATGCCCTTAAAAATATTTCTATTCCTGAATTTGAAAAAACAGTGAAATTCATAAGTGAGGCTTTAGACGAAAAAGAAAGAGAAGAGTTCACACGTCAAAAAGTCATCAAAGCCCAAAAGAATAAATAGTGTTATGAATATAATCTCACTAAGATAGACAAAAATTTTGAATGTTCTACGAAAGTGAGATTTTTTATTTTACGAT
>CAYSWW010000068.1:0-10467 GCA_964434915.1 uncultured Coprobacillus sp. | reverse complement strand
ATAAATTTTTGATATTTGGATAAAGTTTAAGCATATAGTCATAATTGACTTGAATGAGAATTCCTTTGAATACTTTATCGCTTTCCGTAACATAACTTGTATGTATCATTCGAGGCGATATCACTACGATATCATTCCGACCAATTTCGATTTTTTCTCCAGCTATAATAAATCTGGCACTGCCGTTTTTTGTAAGAACGGTCTCTAATGAATTATGCCAATGTGCTTCACTTCTTAAAGCAGGATCTTCTTTAGGACATTGCACTTCCATAATATTAAAAGGCGATTTATCATACTCATTAATTTTTTCATATGCAATTTTTGTATCAAAATCTGTTATCTTAGTACCATGAAGCATTTTACATTCCTTATTCTTTTTTCACAATATTTTATATATAACTTATGATAAAATTATCATAACTTGATTTAACCTAAAATTACACTTACTATTGAAAATATTAATCAATTCCATTTGCCATTCCTTTGGTACATTGATACTGAAAAGTATTATCAACTAACAATTGATCCTCATTGGCATTAGAAAGAAAAACCATTTCAATATAAAGCACTGTATAATCCCGAACAATAAGGATTATTTTTACTGATCATAATTGTATAAGCATTTTTTGTAGTACCATTGGAAGAACTATCACAATGCAAATGAATCACGCTACTGATTAGAAATATCAACATTTGGACTTGTTCTTGTCATCATAACTGTATACCCACGTGCTTGTAATCCATCTCCTGACTTGAGTCCAATATCCAGATTGATTGACGACTCAGCTTTCTTTGAGCTTGCTCTAGTTACTCCTATCGCTCCTTTCGCTTTCATCATTGATAAACCTAACCCTAACGTTTCAGTAGAACTATTTTCCATTCGCTAGTGTCCTGATTCTATAACAATAACATGATTGTTAGAATCAGGAGTATATATTGGTTGAGAAACATCATTTGGTAATTGTTGATTTTGTTTTTGTGTATTTTGACTCTGGTTATTAGCTTGAGCCTCCTCTGATTTTCCTTTCACCTCAACGTTAATTGTTTTTTCACTTTTATCTCCGTTCATATCCACAGCAATCACATTAACGTATAAGAAGCCTGCTTTTTTCAAATTGACATTATCACTATAGGTATAATAACCGGTTTGTTTATCTTTAACATTTTCTAAAGCCATATAATTTAAAACACCGTCAACTACATCACTGACACTATAAACATAATCAAAATATTATATTATATTATCCACCATAATCTATACTTATATTTTCCTGATTCAAAGCAATTTCCTGATTTTTTGTATCTTTTACCTTAATATCGAAAGAATATTCTTTCGATTGACCTCCTTTAATCACAGTAAATAAAAGGGGTAGCACTTCTATTTTCAACGCATCTAAATATTCTTGACATACAACAACTTTTTACAAAATCCAAGCTCCATCCATATCCAACCGTTTGATTAGTAATAAACACTATATGAATAGAATTAAATATTGTTTGTTGATTAAAGCATCTTATTCCTCCTAATCAAAAGGAACTTAATATAATAATGGCACTAGTTCTTTTTTCACGACGATTCACATCCTGTTTTCATCATTGCATATCTTTGACAACTCTTTTTAAATCCTTTCGGATTGATAATTGTTGAGGACACATTCTTTCACATGCTCCACATTCTTGACAACGAGATGCTTTAGCTTCATCTGCCATATTTTTATATTTCTCTATAAATATTTCATCATCATAAATAAAACGATTATTCCAATATTTAAAGTTCGATGGAATATTAACACCAAAAGGACACGGCATGCAATATGCACAACCTGTACAACCATTCTTTGTACGTGAATGTAACATATCAGCTACCTGATGAACAATTTCCATTTCTTTTTCTGAAAGACAATGAAAATGATTAAACGTATTTAAGTTATCTTTTACCTGTTCTAGTGTTGACATTCCACTTAAGATTACCTTGACTCCTAGTAAAGTCCCCACGTAACGAAATGCCCATGATGCTAATGTTGCTTCTTTGTGACAATCTTTAAAGATTTGTGTGACATCTTCTGGCAAACTAGCTAGTGCCCCTCCTTTAATTGGTTCCATAACCACTAATGGGACCCCTAATTTATTAGCCAAATCAACACCTTTTTGCCCTGCCTGAATTTCCATATCCATATAATTTAATTGTAATTGACAAAAATCCCAAGCATGCGCTTTAATAATTTCTTCAAAAACATTATATTCATCATGAAAACTAAATCCTAAATACTTAATTTTACCCTGTTTTCTCAATTCTTCACACATTTCAATAATATGATATTCTTTGACTTTTTGCCATTTATCTTTATCTAAAGCATGAATTAAATAAAAATCAACATAATCAACATCTAATCTTTTTAATTGTGATTCAAATAATTCTCTTGCTTCTTCTTGACTATTTATTTTCCAAACAGGTAATTTTGTAGCCAAGAAAAAACTATCTCTTTGATATTTCTTCAGTACTTTTCCTATAAATGGTTCACTTTCACCATTATGATAAGGATAAGCAGTATCAATATATGTTACACCATTCTCTAACGCAAAATCAATCATCTTTTCTGCTTCAACTTCATCAATACTTCCATCTTCCTTTAAAGGAAATCTCATACAACCAAAACCTAATAAAGATGTTTCTACTCCTAATTTTTCAAATTTTCTTTTTTCCATACACATTTCCTCCTATCAATATCATATCTTTAAAACCATTGTAAAACAAGAAAAACTTTTCAAACAAAAACCAATACACATAATGCATTGGTTTATTCTTATTAAAATTCAATATCTTTTCCAATTGTTGCAACCATGACAGCTTTAATCGTATGCATTCTATTTTCTGCTTCATCAAATACAACTGAATGAGAAGATCTAAACACCTCATCTTCAACTTCTCTAATATCGATACCTTGTTCTATTTTAGCTTTTGCAACTTTTGTTTCAAAATCATGGAATGAAGGCAAGCAATGCATAAAGAGCGTTGAATCTTTTCCAGTTTTCTGCATCATTTCAGTTGTCACTTTGTATGGTGATAACATTTCAACTCTAGGTTTATATAATGATTCATCTTCACCCATGCTCACCCAAATATCAGTATAAATAACATCAGCATCTTTTACTGCCTCATCAACATTATCAAGTACTTCAAGTTTTCCTCCTGACTTTTGGGCTTCTTGTTCACAATAAAATAAAACCTCAGGATCCACTTTTAAGTTCTTTGGACCTAATGCAACAAAATGCATCCCCATTTTCGCCGCACCATACATTAACCCATAACAAACATTATTTCTAATATCACCTGTAAAAACAAATTTAACTTCATTTAAAGGTTTCTGCAAATGTTCTTCAATTGTTAAAAAGTCTGCTAAAGTTTGTGTTGGGTGATCAACATCAGTTAAACCATTCCAAACAGGAACTCCAGAAAATTTCGCCAGATCTTCGACTGTTTCTTGTTTAAATCCTCTAAACTCTATCCCATCATACATTCTTCCTAAAACTTTAGCTGTATCTTCAATAGACTCCTTTTTACCCATCTGTGAATTGCTTAAAAATGTAACATGTCCACCTTCATCTAAAGCTGCTACTTCAAAAGAACATCTTGTTCTTGTCGATGTTTTTTCAAAAATCAAAACAATATTCTTTCCTTCTAATGTTTTACCAATTCTGCCTTCTTTTTTAGCTTTCTTTAAATAATGTGCCAAATCTAATAAATATCTTATCTCTTCTTGAGAATAATCTTTTAATGTTAAAAAGCTTCTATTTTTTAAGTTAACCATTATCTTCATCTCCTTGCAATAAAGCAGTGGAATTCCACTGCTTTATCTTTTAAACATTGTTCCAATTCCATCCTTTGATAACATTTCAATTAAGATAGAATGAGAAATTCTTCCATCAATAATAACTGCCTTTTTCACATTTTGTCGAATAGCTTTCACACAACATTCAATTTTAGGAATCATACCACCACTAATAATTCCTTTTTTCATTAAACTATTCACTTCATAAACATGAACCAAAGGAAGTAATGTACTCTCATCATTTTTGTCTTCCAACAATCCTGGTATATCACTAACCAAAATCATGTTTTCTGCTCCAACAGCACTCGCAATTTCAGCAGCGACTGTATCAGCATTGACATTATATGTATGTCCTTCATCATCCATACCAACACTTGCTACTACTGGAATATATCCTTTTTCAAGCAAATCAACAATAATATGCGGATGAATAGCCTTTACAGCACCAACATAACCCAAGTCTTCTTCATATTCATACTTTTCTGCCTCAACCAACATATTATCAATGCCACTAATACCAACAGCATTACCACCTTGTTGCATAATCAATTTCACAAGATCTTTATTTGTTTTACCTGCTAAAACCATCTGAACAACATCAATCGTTTCATCATCAGTATATCTTAATCCATTAATAAAACGAGATTCTTTACCCGTTTTCTTTAAAGTTTGACTAATTTCAGGTCCACCACCATGAACGAGAATAACTTTCACACCAATTTCTGACAACAAAACAACATCTGTAATGACATTCATTTTGAGTTCTTCATTAATCATTGCATTTCCACCATATTTAATAACAACGATCTTATTGTTATATTTTTGAATATATGGTAATGCTTGTGATAATATTTCTGCTTTGACTATCGAATTAATTTCCATAATATTCCCTCTATGTTCTATAATCCCCATTGATTTTGACATAATCATAAGTTAAATCACAACCCCATGCCGTTGCACTTTCTTCACCATCATGTAAATCAATTAAGATATCAATTTCATCTTCACTTAAGATTTTTAAAGCTTCTTCTTCGCTAAATGGATATCCTCTACCATTTTGACAGACGAGCATTTTCCCTACTGAACTTGCTAGAGAAACTTCAATTTGATCAACTTGATATGATGCATCACTATATCCAATAGCACATAAAATACGTCCCCAATTAGCATCTTTTCCAAACATGGCTGCTTTGAATAAAGAACTTGTAATAACTGACTTTGCGACCACTTTAGCGTCCTTGATTGTCTTTCCGTGAGTCACATGACAAGTTAAAAGTTTTGTTGCTCCTTCACCATCCTTTGCAATATCCTTTGATAAAGATACACAAACTGCAATCAAAGCTTCTTTAAAGATATCGTAATCTTGGTTCTTTTCTTTGATTTCATCATTTTTAGCTAATCCATTTGCCATAACACTTAACATATCATTTGTAGATGTATCTCCGTCAACAGAAACCATATTAAATGTGTCATCAACCACTTCATGAATAACTTCATTTAACATTTCTTTAGAGATAGCTACATCTGTCGTTACAAAAGCAAGCATAGTAGCCATATTTGGATGAATCATTCCACTTCCCTTTGCAATGGCCCCAATATGACAAATCTGTCCATCCAGTGTAAATTCAACAGCATATTCTTTTTTCTTTGTATCTGTCGTCATGATACCTTCACAGGCATCACAACTCCCATTATAAGTTAAAGCATCAACCAATTCGCCCATGTGATTCTCAAAAGGTTTGATGTTTAATGGTTGTCCAATGACTCCTGTTGAAGCAACAATTATGTCATTTTCATCTATTTTTAATGCCTGTGCGCATATTTCACACACTTGATTTGCTATTTCTTCTCCATTAGGGTTACAAGTATTAGCATTACCGCTATTACAAATAATAGCTCTTGCTTCTCCATTGCTTAAATGTTGTTTAGTCACTGCAATTGGTGCACCTTTGACTTTATTTAAAGTATATGTGCTCGCAGCATGACACATAACATCGCTTACTATTAAAGCTAAATCTTTTTTAGATTTATTTTTTCTAATACCACAATGAATTCCTGATGCTTGAAAACCTAAAGGAGCACAAACACCGCCTTCAATATTTTTCATTTTTTGCACCTAGAAAGATGGCGGAACCATCTTTAATCCTTTCGTTTCTTCAATTCCATACATTATATTCATATTTTGAATAGCTTGCCCAGCAGCACCTTTTACCATGTTATCAATTGTAGAAATAACGATTAAACGATGATTCCTTTGATCATAATGTAAAGATATATCACAATAATTAGAATACTTTACAAATTTAAGATCAGCGACTTGACCAACGGGCAATACTCTTACAAAATATTCATTTTGATAAGTTTCTTGATAAACTTCAACAACATCCTCAAAAGAAATATTTTCTTTTAATGAAACATACATTGTTGAAACAATACCTCTATTAACCGGTAATAAATGAGGTGTAAAAGTGACATGAATTTTATGTTCATTCATCTTAGATAATTCTTGTTCAATCTCCGGTGTATGTCGATGATTTCCAATCTTATAAGGATGAAAAGATTGATTACATCTAGGAAAATGAGTATCTTCACTCAATGATTTTCCAGCCCCTGTTGTTCCTGATTTAGAATCAATCACGATATCATAAGAAGCATTCATATGATGCTTTAATAATGGATATAATCCTAATGTAATAGATGTTGGATAACATCCAGGATTACCAATAATCGTTGCCTCCTTAATCTTATCACGATTAATTTCACTTAATCCATAAACCCGTTTTTCATGTAATGCTTTTTCATGATAATCAAGATGATACCAATCTTGATAATCTTTCTCATCATCCAAACGGAAATCCGCTCCTAAATCAATAAACTTCTTTCCATTCTCATCACAATACTTTGCGTATTTTTCACTTAAACCATGTGGTAAAGATGCGAAAACCAATTCTGCTTTCTTTAACACATCCTCATCACTTTCAAAAATCATATCACAAATTCCATAAAAGGATGGATATAGCTCATATACATATTGATCAACATAGCTTCTTGCACCAATAGAAACTATATCCACATCTTCATGACTTAATAATAACCTTAATAATTCAGCACCAGCATAACCACTAGCTCCAATAATACCAACCTTTATCATGCCATAGTCTCCAATTTCTTTTCCATGATTTCAATTGATTTTTTTACTGCTTCGGGTGATGGTCCACCATCAACCTTTCTATTATTCAAACAAGTTTCTAATGAGATTGCATCATAAATTGATTCTTCAAAAGTTTGATCAAAAGATTGATAAACCTCTAATGGTAAAGTCTCCAAAACACAATCATGATCAATACAATAGGCAACTAAATGCCCTGTTGTTTTATAAGCATCTCTAAAAGCTTTTCCATGTTTGACAAGATAATCTGCACAATCTGTCGCATTTATAAATCCTTTTGCTGCAAATTCTCGCATTCTTTCTTTATTAACTTTCATAGTTTTTAACATATCAGTGAAAACAGGTAAGCAAAGTTTGACTTGATCAATAGCATCAAACAAAGCTTCTTTGTCTTCTTGCATATCTTTATTATAGGCCAAAGGTAATCCTTTCATCATTGTCAGCAATGATGAAACATGATTAATAACTCTTGCACTTTTCCCTCTAACCAATTCAGCAATATCAGGATTTTTCTTTTGTGGCATTATGCTTGATCCTGTGGCATAGGCATCATCTAATTCTATGTATTTAAATTCCCATGAACACCACATAATAAGTTCTTCACTAAAACGTGATAAATGCATCATAATGATTGCTAAAACATTTGCAAATTCGATAGCATAATCACGATCACTAACACCATCTAACGAATTATCCGTAATATCACTCATTCCCAGTTCTTTTGCAACAAATCTTCTATCAATAGGATAAGTCGTTGTTGCTAAAGCTCCAGACCCTAGTGGAGATACATTCATTCTTTCGTAACAATCATCAATTCTTGTTATATCTCTATAAAACATTTGGGCATATGCCATGAAATGATGGGCAAATGTTATAGGTTGAGCACGTTGTAAATGGGTATATCCACACATAATTGTTGATGTATGCTGAGAAGCTTGTGAAATGATCACCTTGATTAAATCAATAAGCATCTGTTTTATTTCTCTCATCTCATCACGTGTATATAAACGTAAATCCAAAGCCACTTGATCATTTCTTGATCTAGCTGTATGTAGTTTTTTACCACTTACAGGATATTTCTTCGTTAATTCCGCTTCTATAAACATGTGAATATCTTCAGCATTGGGATCAAACAAAAGTTCCCCACTTTCAAGATCATGTAAGACTTCATTTAGACCTTGTACAATTTCCTGATAGCTTTCATTATCAATGATTCCTTGTTTTTCCAACATTTTTGCATGTGCAAGACTGCCCATAATATCATGTTTATACATTCTTGCATCAAAAGAAATAGATGAATTAAATGCATTTACATCTTCATTTATCTCTTTTTTAAATCGACCAGCCCATAATGCCATCATTTCATCCCCCTATTTATTTCTTTGTTGATCTAATAAAGCTTTCACTTTGATTGGTAAACCAAATAAATTAATAAATCCTTGAGAATCCATTTGATTATAATCTTCATCTTCACCAAATGAAGCTGTTTGTTCACTATACAAAGTATCAGGTGAAGTCATACCTGCTTCAATAATATTTCCTTTATATAATTTTAATTTAACTTCACCATTAACAGTCTTTTGTGTTTCATCAACAAAAGCAAGTAATGCTTTTGTTAAAGGTGTATACCATTGACCATTATATAAAATATCTGCTAATTTCAAAGCAACTTGTTGTTTAAAATGTTGTGTTTCTTTATCTAAAGTAATTTCCTCTAAATCTGCATGAGCTTTGTATAAAATTGTTCCACCTGGAGTTTCATAAACACCTCTTGATTTCATTCCAACTAATCTGTTTTCTACCATATCAACAATACCGATACCATTAGCTCCACCGATTTTATTTAATTCTTCAATTAATTCAATACCACCCATTCTTTGTCCATTTAAAGCTACAGGTTCACCTTTTTCAAAGGTTAATGTAATATATGTTGGTGTATCTGGAGCTTTCTCAGGTGTTACTCCTAATTCAAGAATCTTATCATACATTGGCTCATTTGCTGGATTTTCTAAATCTAATCCTTCATGAGATAAATGCCATAAGTTTTTATCTTTTGAATAGTTTGTTTCTTTATTAATTTTTAGTGGAATATTTCTTGATTCTGCATATTCAATTTCTTCTTCTCTACTCTTTAAATCCCAAATTCTCCATGGTGCAATAATATCCATTTCTGGTGCAAATGCTTTAATTGTTAATTCAAATCTCACTTGATCATTTCCTTTACCAGTACATCCATGACAGATTGCATCTGCTCCTTCAGCTTTAGCAATTTCTACTAATTTCTTTGCAATAATTGGTCTTGCTAAAGAAGTTCCCAATAAATATTTTCCTTCATAAACAGCATTGGCCTTAATTGCTGGGAAGATAAAATCATGAACAAATTCTTCTTTACAATCAGCCACATAATATTTAGAAGCTCCAGTCGCAAGGGCTTTTTCTTCTAACCCTTCTAATTCATCTTTCTGTCCAACATCACCTGCTACAGCAATGACTTCGCATCCATAATTTTCTTTTAACCATGCAATAATGATTGAAGTATCTAATCCACCACTATAAGCTAATACAACTTTTTTATATTGTTTCTTTTCCATTTTTCTTTCTCCTTCTCTTTTTTTATATTCTTTTTATATCAATTAAATTTTATAAAACAACTCTCCCTAATCGCCGCAACTTCACCATCTCCTTTAAAATTAAAAAAAGCCTCTAGAAAAACTCCAGAGACGTAAAATGTACGCGGTACCACTCTCATTGCTAGAAAAAATCTAACCACTCTTACCTTTAACGCAGGAATACGTTCCATTATACTCTTATTTCCAATGGACTCTCATGGGCACGGTTCATTAATTTCCACTTAGTAACCTTCCACTCTGTGTTACCTCGCTTGAAGCGTTCAATCAATTACTCTTCCCAATCAACGATTTTTTAAACTACGTTTATAATACAGTGACAATATTTTTTTGTCAATACTTTTTTGATTAATCGTAAAATATCGCAACTTATTCTTGATTGACCAAAATACATTCATCATTTACAGTAATATTGCCATTCAAATAAGTTATTATAGTAGATTAAGAATTAGCAAAGTTTTCGCACTTGAAAACCATGAAATCCAAAAAAAGCTATTATTTAAGCCCTCATAATGCTAACAACCAAATTAGAAAAGCCATTAAAGACTTGAACATTAATTTCCATTTTCATATGCTAAGACATACATTTGCTATAAATTCCGTTACAAGCGATATTGATTTAAAAATAACACAAGAATGAATGAGACATAGCAGTACTAATACCACAATGAATGTTGATAACCACATTGATAATCAACATAAAAACCAAGTCTTAAATGATGTTTTTGAGACAAAAAAGTGCCGAAAATCATTTCTTAAAAAGGAAAAAAATAAAAGACCATTGAATTCAATGTCATTAAGTTAAGATGACAATATTTAACCAGGAATTATATGAAAATAT
>CAYSWW010000067.1:0-10493 GCA_964434915.1 uncultured Coprobacillus sp. | reverse complement strand
AGAATAACAATCCTATTGTTAAATTTTAAAAATACAAGGTGATTATTCACCGCAGTATCTCACCCTCTTCATTTAGCCTTTATTCTTTACGAATCGTTTCATCATTTTTATACAAAATATTCGGTACTCCTTGATCGTACTCTCTCGTTACAGTTATTTTGTAATCATGTATCTCTTCACTTTGATCAGAATTAATGATTTCTAAGGAAATCGATATTACATTTCCATCTAAAACCAAACCATCTTCTTCTCTATATATCCCATTTAAACCATCCGCAAGCGTTACTTGTCCTATACCACTATCATCAACAATAAATAATGTTGATGACGTATTATCAGTTTTATTTTCAGCTACACCAGCACATAAAATAGGATCGTTTTCATTTGATCCTTTTTGAACATCTAAAAGCTCAAAATCTGGGCAATTATCTGAAAATTGATCAACAAACTCTTGATACGTTGTTTCATATTTATCACTCTGATTTTCATTACTATTGTTTGTTTCATTGTTATCAGTATTATTTTTATTTACACTACAACCAATTAAAAATATTAATAATTTTTTACCTACGTTCCCACATTTCACCTTTCCATTGATAATTTACTAGAATTCAATTCGATATCAGAGTAATTTGATACATAATATATGATACTTGAAATCGCTCTCTATTTTTATTGTACTAAACTTCTTTTATCTGTCAATTATTTATCATATACTTTTTTTAAGATAATCTATTAATAAAAAGATGTTTATACAGAAGTTTAGGACAGTTTTTACAAGAAACTACACGAAGACCAAGAAACGGGCTGCTAACAATAAATAAACGGTAACAAGTATATAAAAGCCCTCGTTCTATTCCACCCGGCCTTGACCGTTGACTAACTCGGTTAGCTTTGCTATCACTTGATAAATGGGAATCTACCACCTATCAATTATAAATTTTATATCACTTTTTAATTCTTCACTAAAATCATCTAAATCGTCAAATGTTATAATATCATCTCTTAATAATAACAATATATTTTCCCGCATAGTTGATCTTCTCATATTAATCACTACTCCAACACTTCTTTTATCTTCAAAAATTCTTTTTTCTAAATCCCAGAAGTTTTTCGAAGCGGCGTTATCTCTTTGTAACAATTTAATATATTCATTATTTAACTTTTGCATATAGTTTTCTTGCCATATAATAATTTTCTTTCTAAAAATCTTCCAATCTTTTTCTTTTACATCATACATAATATTCACTCCTATACTACATGTGCAGTTCAAACAAAAACTGCAATCAAATTAACTAAAGTAAGATTTATGCCGTTATAAACGACATGAATCTTACTTACTGTATTCTTCAGATGACAATTCACCTCTATATCAAAACCATGTCCAATACTGTATTCTATTTGTATCCCAAAATATACTTAAACAGAAGCTTTTTATGTATTGGTAACGATTTATAGATATCATTAATTAATAAATGATATTGCTTTTTAATTGTTGCAATTTCATCTTTAGATAATTCATGTTGTGAAAATTTGGCTTTATAGGCTAATATTTCGATCTTTTCATCTATCTCACCACCAAAATGTGAGAGTACTTTCTTCATTCGCTGATAATAAATCATTGCACTCTCGTTGGTGTTATGCCCTCTTAATTTGATTTTTAACCATTGATGAGTTAATACTCTATATCCAACAACTACAATAAATAATACCCCAATTGATAAAATATAAATACCATATTCATCTATGATCTGTTGAAAAGATTCTTTATGATCCGTATCTTGTTGTTGTGTTTGGATTGGATTAACATTTTCAGTTTGGGTATCTTCATTTTGAGTAGAATCATCTTGTTGGCCAGCTTGACGATCAATCATATCAGCAATATTGGTTGCATCAGAACCACTATTCGCAGAGGTAGGAGTTACTTCAATAGGAATCCATCCTTTCCCTTGGATATAAACTTCAATCCAAGCATGAGAACGACTACTTCGTATTAATGCTTCATTTTGATTATTAAAATCTGATTCCTTCACAACATATCCTCTCACAAATCGAGTAGGGATATCAAAACATCTTAACATTAATGCCGCAGACGTTGCATAATGAGTACAACTTCCTCTTTGATTGTCATATAAAAAATATTCAACAAAATCCATATCGTCAGGTAAAGGCCCAGCATTCAAACTATATGTTGTATTATCTGCCAACATTCTTTTAACTTCTTCAATGATTTCGTATTCATCTAGAGACAATTTCATACCACTCATATCTGTATCATATGAATTATAAATGTCCATATAATAAATAAGCTTTATCTTCAAACTAATTGGAACATATAAATATTGTTCATTTACATAAAGATTATAACTTTCATTTGATGATATTGTCTCATCAAATGCTATATAAGTTGACAAATCAGAATAAACTGGGAACACTGTCATTTCTTCATTAGTTACTAGATAATAAGAATCATTGATTTCATTATCAGGCATGCTCGCAAAATATGGAACAAATTGGTAAACCGTTTGTTGCATTGATTCTACAGACATTTGAACAGGCTCTTCATAAAAATAAGTACTTATCCATTCTGTAAAAAGATTTGTCGAACTTAAAGCCCGATAATCTTCCGTTGCTTCATGCCATTCATTATCTTCATAATAAGCTAATGAATAAGCCCTGAAGTATGTACTCACTGGTTGAGTAGAAGATACTTTTAAAGCCGGATTTGTGCCTAGACGTATATTCCCTGTTGGTAATGAGCCATCAAGAACTGTACTTGTCCCTGTTATTCTTTGCGTATCGACGGTCTGACGAAGATTAGCTAAAATTTGCGAAGTAGTTTGCTGAAATATAGGATTAGACTGTAAAACGATATTTGAAAATAATAAAATAACAATCAGTCCAGCCAGTACAATAGTTTTTAATACAGCCTGCCCTTTTTGATATCTTAGAACATAGCCAAAAATAAATTCATAGAAAATAAATATCAAGAAACAATAACTTGTCATAGATGTCAATGGATGTAAAATATATGCAGGAAACAAATAAATAAAGAAACATATAATAATTTTAAGTAATGCTTTGGTGTGATTACAAATTAATGAAACAATCAAAAAAGCTATTGGCATTCCTATAAGAAATAAAAGAGTCATTGGTAAAAGCGTTTCTGATGCAAAGATAGCTACAAAAATTTCACTAAAATCCAAAAAATAATCTTTTTCAATCATTAATAGTAATTGATCACTAAATTGTGCTATGTAAGAACTATCAATACACAATAAGAAAATTATCAATAATCCAAAAAAGAAACTAACCGATAATCTTAAATAACGCGAATCTTTTCGATAACCTCTATAAAGTAACCCGGCATAAATAATTAATCCTATTATACTTATCTTTGATAAAGAAGGAAAACCTAATGAAATCATAAATCCGCCAACAAGCCCTATTACTCCTAAAGTTATCATCAATAGATCAATCAAAAGAAAATAATATTGAGAAATTTTTTCTTTCATTTGACATACACCTCTATTCCTTGACTTGTAATCAAATAAGCTTGAGCATATTCTGGAATCATACTAACTATATCCGTTGTAGGCGTTTTTAAGATTCTTTTTAAGCATTCTTTTAAATATTCTTGATTACAAATCAATTCTGGCTGGTACTGTATTGATTGAATCTGTGGACATAATAATTCAAATTGAATTTGTCGTTTAGATAATAATAAACAAAGTGAATATAAAATATCCAAAGCCTGATCATCCTCATCATCAATATCATGAAAATCAACCACCAACAACACTTTTTTTAAAATTGGCATACTTCCCTCTTTGACATACAATTCTTTTTTCTTCATTGAAAGCTTCCAATGTATATGTCTTAAAGAATCATCCTCACGATAAGGACGTACATCAAAAACTTCAGCATAGTCTTCACCTTTATAATATGGAGAATATTCATCGGCTTCTGGATAAACACCTGATGTCTCTATAAAATCAAAATGAACAGTTTTGTTGATTGGAAAAACGTAACAATCGAGAATTTGATGAGCTTTTTTCAATTGATAAAAGCATTGTAATATATCAAAATATTTAACTTGTACTATTTCAATCGTATAATATCCACAATGCGGAAGAAGTAAAATATCTTCAATCTCTTGATCTTCAATAATAACGCAACGTTGAAATAAACATTGTTTTTGACAACTCACTGTATATTCAATAACAATTTTCCCACTTTGAATAGGTGGCCCATGTCTAGCAAAAAGCAGACGAAGTTTTTCCCCACGTTCAATAATATAACGATGACTTTTCCAAAAAAAAGATGTTTTTCTAATAATTATAAAACTTAAAATTTCCAAGCAAATCATTAAAACAACAAAGATAAAGAAAATCAAAAAAGGAAAATATCCTAATAAAAGATTCCAGATACCAAAGAGAAAGAAAATAATAAAAATATATTTCAAAACATTTTTATTCATGTTCAATTCCTGGTTCTTTAACCTGTTTACCAATATCATCAATGATATTATCAACAGACATTTCTTTCATTTTGGCATCATAATTCAAAATAATACGATGAGCTAATGCCATATGAATGACATCTTTAACATCTTGAGGAATAACATAATCCCTCCCCTTCAATACGGCTGACGCTTTTGATAATTTCATGAGCGATAAAGATCCTCTAAGACTAGCACCTTGATCAATATCATGATGCTGTCACGTTGCAGCAACCAATGAAACAATATAGCAATAAATCTCATCACTCATAAAAACATTTTCAATTTCTTTTTGTAATTCTAATAACCGTTCTGGAGATAAAACTGGTTTAATAGTGTCCAACGGATTTGCTTTTTGTCTCGTTTTTAAAATTTGAATTTCATCTTCAATAGTTGGATAGCCTAAGCTTAATCCCACCATAAATCGATCTAATTGTGAATCTGGTAAAAGTTGTGTTCCTGCAGAACCAAAAGGGTTTTGAGTGGCAATAACAATAAAAGGTTCAGGCAAATGATGTGTTTGCCCATCAACAGTCATTTTTCCTTCTTCCATTAATTGTAACAAAGCAGCTTGTGTTTTGCTTGAAGTTCGATTAATTTCATCAGCTAAAAGCAAATGACAAAAAGCAATACCTTCTTTATATTCAAATTGTTGTGTTTGAGGATTAAACATTGTAAACCCTACAATATCACTAGGTAAGACATCCGGCGTCAATTGTATACGATGATAATCTAAAGACATACTTTTTGATAAAGCTAAAGCAAGATTTGTTTTCCCTAGACCAGGTATATCTTCTAATAAAATATGTCCTTTCGCCAGCATAGCAATCATGATTTTATCGATACATTCATCTTTTCCAATAACTGCTTTTTTAATTTCATTTTTTACATTTACCATATCTAACATGTTAATCCACCTCACTTTATTATCATTATAAATGAATTATGTGTATTTTTGAAGAAAATGAAAAAAATCTATAATTTCTCATAGATTTCTTCCTTATATCCTATAATAATTTGATTGTCATCAATTAATAAAGGTCTTTTAATAAGCATCGCATTTTGTGATAACAACAATGCAGCTTCTTCCTTAGACATTGTCGATACTTTATCTTTCATATTTAACTCCCGATAAAGTTTCCCTGAAGTATTAAAAAATGGTTTAATGCCTTGATGATAAACATCAATCCATTTTATTAGCTCTTCTTGAGTTGGTGTTTCATCAACAATATGCCTTAACTCAACCGCTATATTTTTTCTACGTAAATGTTTTAAAGCTTTCTGACATGTACTACATTTTGGATAATAAATCAATAACATATTTCCCCTCCTATTCTACTAATACAGCAAATTTTTTATAATTATAACTTGTCGTAAAAGTCTGTAAATCAACCCAATAAGATGAACGCTTAGCTCCCGGATCAGAAACTCTTATTTGACCAGCAGGATCATAACCACTGACAACCAGGCAATGAATATTGTTATACATACGTCCAAAAAACCAATCTCGCCAATCAGGAGGATCAAAATAATGAGTCGCATAGATCATCACAATATTGCCTTTTCTTAATTCATCAACAATATCTTCAACCGAATGGCCAGAAAAATCTGAAACTGGGGCATATTTTTGTGCCCATTGAGCAATTGCTGAAGGATATATCGTTTCTAATATTGCTGCTTTCCCTTTTTCCCATGGACTTCCAGCAAAACCATGATTGGGGTCATTGTCTTCTGCTATTGGCATATCCAAAATAAAATCTTTTAAAGAAATATCTTCACAATATCCTTTATATCTCAATGCCATATAAAGTGCCGCCGGATCACACCCCATTCGTGCTCCAACATCATGTTGACAATATATTGTAATATCTAAAGCAAATTTCTTTTCAATCAAGTCAACAGACACATAAGAGACATAACCCGAATCATCAGTATGAACAGTTACTTCTGTATCATAGAAAGTCTCATCAGGTTTTTCAACAGTTTCTATTTGATAATTCATCACAGTTTCATTACCATAATCATCTGTTGCCTTTAAAGTAATCGTCTGTTCACCAATCGTTTCACTATCATATTGTGATGTATCAATATCAAATTGATATGAAGAAAAATCATCAATTGTAAAATATGACATCAAAACATCTTTATCAATTTCTTCACTTTCTAACATTTGAATATATTCTGGGCAATTTATAGTTAGTGAAGTCGTATCTTCAACATGAATAAAAGCTGTTTTTTGGTAAGCGCCATATTGAAATATAAGAACATAGTTTCCAACTGGTGGATATGTCTGCCCATCTTCCAATTGTATATTAGATGAAACTTGAGTATTTGCTAATATATCATTTTTGTCTTCTTGACTAATCCCTTCAAAATCTAAATAATCGTTGATATCTTTAGAAACATCTTCACCATATTCAAATGTATAATGTGACTGAATTAAATGTAATGGTGATTGTTCTTTCATATATAAAATAACAGCTAATAATAATATTGCTAGAAAAACAAGAATGATCCATTGTTTTTTTATCAATTTCATAATCATAAATCCTTTATTAAATCAAAGAAAGTCCAACTCTCTTTTTCTTTAAATCAATATCATGGACATAAACATCCAAGATATCACCAACCTGACAAACATCCAAAGCATGTTTCACTTTTTGATGCGACATTTTAGAAATATGAACCAAACCATCATTCTTCAAGCCGATATCAACAAACGCTCCAAAATCAACAACATTTCTAACAACTCCCTGTAATTTCATACCAACTTTTAAATCCTCAATAGTCAAAATATCTTGCCTTAATATAGGAGTATTATATTCATCTCTCGGAGAGCGATGAGGCGCGACAAAAGCATCTAAAAGATCTTCAATCAAATATTTATCTATACCCAATTCATTTTTAATAGTTTGTTTATCAACAGCATCAATGATTTCTTTAGCATGCTTTGAACCAATATCTGCCTTAGAAAGATGCAAATATTGTAATAAGCGAGAAGCGACTAAATAATTATCTGGATGAATACTGGTTTCATCAAACTTCTCATTTCCAGAAATAATTCTTAAAAACCCCACAGACAATTCATATGTTTTCTCACCTAATTTATGAACATTTTTGATTTCTTCACGCGAAGTAAATTTACCATTTTCTTCGCGATATTTCACAATATTTTTCGCAATATTCATTGATAATCCAGAAACATATTGTAATAGCGAAGGTGAAGCTGTATTAATATTAACACCAACTTGATTGACAACTTTTTCAACGACAAAATCTAATTGTTCTGTTAATTTCTTCTGATTCATATCATGTTGATATTGACCAACAGAAATAGCTTTTGGTTCAATTTTAACAAGTTCTGCTAACGGATCTTGTAAGCGTCGAGCAATCGAAACAGCAGAGCGTTCCTCTACCTGATACGTCGGAAATTCTTCTTTCGCAATTGAACTTGCTGAATAAACGCTTGCACCAGCTTCAGAAACAATCACATATTGAACGGAAAGTCCATATTTCTTTATAAACTTCGCTATAAAGCTTTCGGTTTCCCTGCTGGCTGTCCCATTTCCTATTGCAATAATCTGTATATGATATTTTTGAATCATGGATAATAAGATTTTTTCATCACGTGAATAATCTGATTTAGGAATCGTAATAAATACTTTATTAATATCTAAAACTTTTCCTGTTGGCTCTATAGCGGCTAATTTGCATCCCGTCCTAAATGCTGGATCTACGCCTAATACATAACGATCCTTTAATGGGGCTTGTAATAAAAGTTTCTCTAAATTGATTGAGAAAACTTTTAAAGCTTGTTCTTGCGCTTTTTCAGTCAATTCATGACGAACTTCTCTTTCAACTGAAGGAAAAATTAATCGTTTAAATGCATCTTTAACACATTCTAAAATCAATTCACTCATATTCGACTCTCTTTTGTGCATCATTCCATTATAGATATAAGTTTCGAATCTTTCTTCATCAATTTGAATGTTAACAGTTAAAACCTTTTCTTTTTCCGCTCTGTTTATTGCTAAGATACGATGTGAAGCAACATAGCGTACCTTTTCACTATAATCATAATACATTTCATAAATTCCATTTTCATCAGGATTCTTCTTTTTAACTTTAGAAGTGATGAATCCGGTTTTATAAATCATATCTTTCGTATATTTTCTAAATTTTGGTTCATCACTAATTTGTTCAGCAATAATGTCTTTTGCTCCCTGAATAGCTTCTTCAATGGTTGGAACTTTGTCATTAATATAAGTTTGCGCTGCTTTTTCTAAATCAAATTGTCGATGCAACTTTAAAATTTCTAAAGCAAGAGGTTCTAATCCTTTTGCTTTTGCTAATGAAGCTTTTGTTTTTTTCTTTTCTTTAAATGGTCTATAATAATCTTCGACTTCACTTAATTTATGGGCTTGATCAATCTGTTTTTTCAACTCTTCTGTTAACAAACCCTTTTCATCAATCAAACGAATAACGTCTTCTTTTCGTTGGTACAAATTTACCTGATATTCATAAACTTTTGAAATTTCTCTGATTTGATCTTCATTCAATCCCCCAGTTTTTTCTTTACGATAACGGGCTATAAAAGGAACTGTAGATCCTTCTTCAAGCAAAGACAAAACATTTTCTATTTGCTTTTGCGAAATTTCTAATTCTGCTATCATATGCTTTATAATTTTTTGATTCATATTAACCTCCAAAATAACATCATCTATAAAACTGATTATAAACATAAAGAACAAATAAAATATGTACAAAAGTATTCATCATATTTTATTTGTTCCCCTCAACATGACTTTTATATTCTCATTAAAAAAGAGAAAGACTTCTCCTTAAAACATGTCATTTGGTGCAGCTAATGAGATTTGAACTCACACGAATGTTATCCACTATCGCCTGAAGATAGCGTGTCTACCAATTCCACCATAGCTGCATAATTATGGTGCGGACAATGAGATGCTACAAAAGCAAGGTTTATCTTTGTAAACCTTATAAATACTAGCATTTATCTTTGTCCACATTTATAAAATGGCATAAATTTATATTGCTTTTTTTATATTTTACGCCATTTTTATGCCACACAATTATTATATTATTTTATTGTTTTTTTGTAAAGAAAAAAAGTTCTAGGTTAATACCTGAACTCTATTCAGCTGCCTTTTTCATTGCTTTTACTATTTTTCTTAATTTTTCATCAGACATAGAATATCCATTATTTTTCCAACCCCTATACGTCTGATAATTTACCCCTGCCAATTCACATATATTTTTCATATTAAAATATTTGCATTTATTTAAAATAAATTCTTTTAACTGCTGATCATTCATTTTTCTCACCTCTTATCAATAATAAGCACAGAATCATAGCAATAATTGTAAGTAAAATCTTAATATGAGTCATATAATTATTTTCAAAATATATTAGTATTGATAAAAAATCGAAGAATACAAGTATAAATAATATTTTCACGATGTAAGATATAATAATATTGGTAGGAAGGGAATTGTTTCCCTTTCCTAGAATTTAAGATTTCTTGGATGCCTAGCACAATCGCGACAATATAAGCAAGGCTTTCCAGGAAATCTTTTATATTATTAATTCCAAACATCTTTTCTCTCCTATTTCGATTATATCCTAGTATAATTTTATACTATTATCAATATTTTTTCAGTATGTTTTTATACTTTTTAAAGGAGCTTTTTTGTTTTAAAAAAAATTTGACAACTAATACATTATTGTATAGAACCTGTCTTTGGCAATTTAATGTTGATTAGTACATTAATTTAGAAGAAACATTCAAAATAAATTAAAAGATTTATGCGGATTAATTTGTTTGTTTTGTTTGTTTTTTTTATTTCCACATTCACACTATTTTCAATGATTATTCATTTTATTTTAAAAGGACTGTATCTAATAAACTACCCCGGGCAGAGCCCACTATGTCCACAAGGACATTTTAAAGAAAACAGATTCATACATTGA
>CAYSWW010000066.1:0-10514 GCA_964434915.1 uncultured Coprobacillus sp. | reverse complement strand
AGCGCACCCCTGATAAGGGTGAGGTCGATGGTTCAAGTCCATTCAGGCCCACCATAAATTAAGATGGTTTTGGGGCTTTAGCTCAGCTGGGAGAGCGCCTGCTTTGCACGCAGGAGGTCAGCGGTTCGATCCCGCTAAGCTCCACCAAGTGGAAATGAAACGTTACTTTTGTAACGTTTTTATTTTATAAGGGAGGATACCATGGAAAAATATATCAGTGCATTAATTATATCTTTTTTTATTTACAGTTTTGCTGGATGGATCTGGGAATCGTTTATATATCCTATTTCTATACACAATAAAATTAAAAATAGTGGCTTTTTAAATGGTCCTATTGTCCCAATTTATGGTGTAGGAGCTTTGGTAGTCTCTTTGTTGTTTTCTTCGCAGGAAGCTTATCTATCAATTTTTATTGGAGGGGCTTTTGTTGCTTGTGTGATTGAATACATTACATCATGGGGATTGGAAAAGTTATATCATCGTAGATGGTGGGATTATAGTGATAAAGCTTTTCATGTGAATGGGCGTGTTTGTTTAGAAGGATTTTTACTTTTTGGTGTATTTAGTGTTGTGGCAGTGAAGTTTATTCAACCTGCTTTGATGAAAAAAATTTTACAGTATAATATGATTCCTTTGATTATTGTGGCAACTGTTTTAACAACGATTTTAGTGATTGATATTATTTTTACGGTGATTTCTTTAATGCATTTGAATGAACGTTTAGAGGAATTTGTGAGAGATCTAGAAGAATACAAACAGAAAGCTTTTGATGAATTTGAGAGAAATAAAAAGAATTTGCCTGATATTCTAGAAATGATGAAGCAAAATGATGTGTCATCATACAAAATGATTTATAAGTGTAGAAATTTCAATGAGCAACGTATTGTGAAAGCTTTTCCCCATTTAGCAAAAAAGAAAAAATAATAATGATGGAAGATTGTAAAAGATTATTGTATGATATAAGAAG
This sequence comes from uncultured Coprobacillus sp., assembly GCA_964434915.1. Lineage (GTDB taxonomy): Bacteria > Bacillota_I > Bacilli_A > Erysipelotrichales > Coprobacillaceae > CAYSWW01. The sequence continues at coordinate 9,547 of CAYSWW010000066.1, read as the reverse complement.
TGGGAGTGAAAAAGATGGTAAGAACAAAAACAAAAGAGAATTATGTTGTCAAAACCCTTAATGGAATGGCTTATGGCTTTTTTGCAAGTTTAATTATTGGAACGATTTTAAAACAAATAGGTTTACTTATTCAAGTGAATGAATTAGTCAATTGGGGTGATATGGCAAGCTATGTGATGGGTCCAGCTATTGGTGTAGGAATGGCTTGGGTATTGGAAGCGAAAGGTTTGAATATGATTTCAGCAGTGATTGCGGGAACAATTGGTGCTAGTACTTTTTCTTTGAGTGATGGGGTTGTTTCGGTGAATGTGGGAAATCCTGTTTCGGCATACTTAGCTGTTTTATTAGCTGTTGAAGCAACTAAATTGGTTCAAGATAAGACGCCTTTAGATATTTTATTGGTTCCTTTGACATCTATTCTTTGTTCAGGATTGATGTCAAAGTTTATCGGACCATATGTTTCACAATGTATTGTTTACTTTGGTGATTTGATTAATCAAGGCGTACAATTGCAACCATTTTTGATGGGTGCGATTGTTTCAATGTTAATGGGAATGGCATTAACTGCACCGATTTCTTCAGCGGCCATTGGAATTATGTTGGGATTAGACGGTTTAGCAGCTGGAGCAGCTTTAGCTGGTTGCTGTGCTCAAATGGTTGGTTTAGCAATCATGTCAATAGACGATAATACAATTGGTGATGTCATTGCCATTGGGATAGGAACAAGTATGTTACAATTTAAAAATATTATAAAACGTCCAGTGATTTGGTTACCACCTATTGTTGCAAGTTTAATAACGGGTATTATTTCAACGTCATTTTTAAAAATTCAATGTACACCAATTGGTTCAGGAATGGGAACTGCAGGACTCGTAGGATTATTAGAATGTATACAAGTGATGGGAATGTCTTTTTGGTTGCCATTAATTATTGTTGATATTTTGATTCCGATGGGGATATGTTGGAGTCTGTATAAAGCATTGAGAAAATTAAATTGTATTAGAAGTGGCGATATGAAATTGACACATTTATAAAATGACTATGGAGAATAATCTGAAAATATCTAAAAGTATTAAAATTGGGTGTGTTGAAAGACAAAAAGGACTCTAAAAAGAGCCCTAAAAAATTTTATTTCTATCTAAAAACAAGTAGCACACCTGCACATGAAGATACAAATTGATGAGTAAATTTGAAATGAATGTTGGGAAGCTTATATAACCACGCATATTATAACACTTACTTTGATAAAAAGAAATGAATGATTTTCATACCAATGTGTGCCTTGAAACTACTGGCGGAAAGGAATGTAAGGTTAAAATGAAATTAGAGAAATTATTAGTAGATTTAGAGTATGAATTGATTCAAGGTGATTTACAACAAGAAGTTTCACAAATTGATTATGATTCAAGAAATGTCGTCTATGAGAGTTTGTTTGTCTGTATTCCTGGCGCAAATATTGATGGGCATTGTTTTATTGATCAAGTCATTGCCAAAGGAGCAAAGGTTATTGTGGTGGAAAAAGATGTTGTTTGGCAAAAAGGAATAACGTATATCAAAGTCAAAGATGCTAGATACACACTTGCTCTTTTATCTTGTGCTTTCTTTCATTATCCTAGTCGCCAATTAACGGTTATTGGAATTACGGGTACTAAAGGAAAAACAACGACTTCATATATGGTTGAATCAATCTTACGTCATGCAGGTAAAAAAGTTGGAATTATTGGAACAATTGGTTCACTTATAAACGGAGAATACAAAGCAACAAAGAATACGACGCCTGAATCATTTGAATTGCAGAAGTTAATAAGACAAATGGTTGATAGTGGCTGTGAGTTTTGTGTGATGGAAGTTTCTTCACAGGGATTGATGTTGAATCGAGTAGCTGGTATTGATTTTGATTATGGTGTTTTTACCAATTTATCAACTGATCATATTGGTGAACATGAACATCGTTCTTTTGAACATTATATGGAGTGTAAAAAACAGCTTTTTCAAATGTGCCGTGTAGGTTTTTTTAATCAAGATGATGAACATTATTCAGAAATGATAAAAAATGCAAAATGTCAGATTTTTACTTATTCAATTAAAGAAAAAAGTGATTTACAAGCTTACGATATTCATCTTTCAAGAGGTAAAGGAACTTTAGGTGTGACTTTTGCAACAAAAGGAATATTGGATGAACATTTTGAAGTAGATATTCCCGGCGAATTTAGTGTCTATAATTCTTTGGTTGCCATTATGTTATGTCATGAAATGAAGATTGGCATCCAACATATGAAAACAGCCTTAAAATTAGTACGAGTTAGAGGACGTGTAGAGGTTGTTCCAATTCATCAGGATTATACTGTTATTATTGATTATGCTCATAATGGGGTTTCATTTACAAATATTTTTGAGACGATTCAAGCTTATTATCCACAACGTTTGATTTGTGTATATGGCTCAGTCGGAGAAAGGACGCAAGGACGTCGCTATGAAATAGGAGAAATTGTGAGTCGATATCATGGTTTTTCAATATTGACTACTGATAATCCGGGAACTGAGTCGGTTCGTCAGATTAATCAGGATATTATAAAAGGTATTCAGGTTCATCAAGGTCAATATATTGAAATAGAGGATCGTAAAGAAGCGATTGAATATGCTTTGAAACATGCTCAGCATGGTGATGTTATTTTATGTTTAGGAAAAGGTCATGAAGATTTTCAGTTGATTGGTAAAGATAGGGTACCATTTAGTGAGAGACAAGTCATTGAAGATTATTTTGTTCAACAAGCTAAAATACATATTTAGACTTACTTTTTAGTAGGTCTTTTTTGCTTATGAGACATAAAATTTCCTTGAAAACGTATGTTATTTTAGGGAGGTTTGTCATGTTAAAGAATTTATTGAAGAATATAGACTATCAATTGATTCAAGGGAATCTTGAACTAGAAATTACCCAGATAGATTATCATTCTCAAAATGTTGTTCAAAACAGTTTATTTGTTTGTCTGAATGGATTTAGTGTTGATGGACATGATTATATCGCTCAAGCTATTGATCTTGGTGCTAAAGTCATAATAATTGAAAAAGAAGTGCCTTACCAGTCTGGTATTACTTATATTAAAGTTACAAATACAAGATATGCTTTAGCCATGATTTCTTGTGCTTTTTTTCATCATCCAAGCCGCCAAATGACAGTTATTGGAATTACTGGAACCAAGGGAAAGACAACAGTTTCCTATATGATTGCAGCTATTTTAAAAGCCGCACATATCAAAACAGGAATCATTGGAACAATAGGAACTTATATACAAGATCAATATTTTCAAACTCAAAATACAACACCTGAGTCATATGAATTACAGAAAATAATGAGACAAATGGTGAATGCTGGTTGTACACATTGTATTATGGAAGTTTCATCACAAGGCTTAATGTTAGAGCGTGTTGTAGGAATTGATTTTGATTATGGTATTTTTACTAATTTGTCGCCTGATCATATCGGTAAAGGAGAACATACTTCATTTGAAGATTATTTAGCATGTAAGAAAAAGTTGTTTCAAATGTGTCAAATAGGTATTTTTAATCAAGATGATGCCTTTTTTTCACAAATAAGTCAACATGCTACTTGTCAAATCAAGACATACAGTCTTCAACATGAAAGTGATTTACAAGCATTTGATTTACAACCTTTTATCGAAGAACAAAAATTAGGAATCACGTATCAAATTAAGGGAATGCTTAAAGGAACATTTCGTATCTTTATACCAGGAACATTTAATGTCTATAATGCTTTAAGTGCAACTTTATTGGCTCAGTGTTTGAAAATTGATCTTATAAATATTCACAAAGGATTACAGGTTGTTCATATACCTGGTCGTCTTGAAATTGTTCCAACACCATTACCTTGCATTATTATGATTGATTATGCTCATAATGCTTATGCCTATCAAAATCTTTTTATGATTTTAAAGGATTATCATCCTACCCAAATTATTTGTGTTTTTGGTGCGGGAGGTCATCGTGATCGACATCGTCGCTTTGAAGTAGGTGAAGTTGTTGCGAAAAATCATGCTTTTGCAGTTGTAACAATGGATAATCCGCGTGGCGAAAAAGTATCTGATATTTGTCAAGATATTGTCGTAGGAATTGAAAAATATCATGGAGCATATGTTGTTATTGAGGATCGTCGTCAAGCGATTCATTATGCTTTGGATCATGCAGTACAAGGATCAATGATTTTATGTTTAGGTAAAGGTCATGAAAATTATCAAATTATTGATAAGGAACCATTACCTTTTTCAGAGAGGGAAATCATTGATGAATATTTTCAATAATGGACTAAAAAAATTATTCTTTTCATATAGTATTTTGGTGATACATATGAAAAAGATTATTTTGAGTTGCATTGGGATTATCTTATTAGCATTTTTTATTTACCTTAATCAGCAACCACGCATTCATTTTATTCATAGTGAAATTCATTTGGCATTATATCAAGAAGTAGAGCCTTATGAGTACATTGAAAAATTATCATACATTAACATTGAAGAACTTGAAATTGAAAATCATGTTGATAATCAACAATTAGGAGAATATCAGATTGAATATATTTATAAAGATAAAAAGTTTGTTTTAACGGTCTATATTGATGATGTGATTGCTCCTGTTTTTGACACAGTCAATGCTAAAATATTACTAAATGAAACGATTGATCCTTATAGCTTGGTTGAAAATATTCAAGATGATTCTCAAACCATTGTTTATTTTAAAGAAGACTACTTATTTAATGAAGAAAAAACATATTGTGTATGTGTCATTGTTGAAGATGAATATGAAAATAAAACAGAGAAAAATGCTTATGTTTTAGTGGAAACAGAAGACACGCAAGCTCCAATTATAGAAGATTTAGAAAAACTGACCATTCTTTCAGGTGACAGCGTTGATTTGAAAGAAGGAATAGTTGTAAAGGATGATCATGATCCCAATCCAATTCTCACTATTGATGATTCTGCTTTAAATATTCGAAAAATTGGTGAATATGAGGTTTATTATCAAGTTGAAGATCAATATGGGAATAAAAGAGTTTATACAAGAATTGTTGAGGTCCTCAGTCAATATGATAATCGGGAAGCAAAACAAGATAATGTGAAGACGTGTTATCTTACTTTTGATGATGGTCCATCAGTAAACACAGGTGAAGTATTAAAAATATTAGAAGAATATCAAATAAAAGCAACCTTCTTTGTGACAGGAACATCGCCAAAAGACTTTCATTATATTAAAGAGGCTTATGAACAAGGGCATACAATTGGTTTGCATTCTTATAGTCATGATTATGAGTATATTTATAGTTCATTGAAAAATTATATTAGTGATTTAAATAAAATTAAAGAAGTGGTTTATGAGCAAACAGGTCAATATACAACCTTTTTAAGATTTCCAGGAGGTTCTAGTAATCTTGTTTCGAAGAAATATAATGTTGGAATTATGGCAAGATTAACACGAAAAGTTATTGATTTAGGTTATCAATATTATGATTGGACATGCATTAATGGTGACGGTGAGGGGATTAAAACAGTAGATGGGTTGATTCAAAAGGCAATTGAAGAAATCAATGGCCAGGAGGATATTATGTTTTTAATGCATGATAGTGCTAGTTGTGAAAATACGGTAAAAGCTTTACCAACTATACTTGATGAATTGATAGAGCAGGGGTATCAATTTGAAGTCGTTGATCAATATTCACCAACTTTTCATCACATGGTACAAAATTAGAGTTTGATATATCCATTTCATTGAAGATTCTCTTCATTTATTATATAATATAAAAAAATAGGTAGTGTCAAATAAGGTATGAAAAAATGAAATTTATTCATACCTAGAATTCCATAGTTGATTTTATGTAGTCATTCAATGCTTCATCTAGCAGTATGTTCCATTTGTTTGGCATATTATGAGTTTTTTTTAAGACATCTAATTCAACTGGTGGTTTGTATTCAAGTAAATTGAAACCATTTTTAACGGCATATGAATACCTGAACGTTCTGTTTAGGTGTTCAATGATTTGCTTGACAGGGCGTTGTTCCTTTGAAACAGGATCATCATTCGTAAGTCCAATAGCTTGTGTAACTTTTTCAAGAATATCAGGAATTTCTTTGAATTTTCTAATAACTGAGTAAAAATCAGAAGGATTTCGCTTATATTTTGCTTTATCTTCTTTGGAAAACTTTTTCAGTTCAGATTTATAGTGAGAGCATTTTAGATTCATGCACTTATATATAGCAAAATGATTTCTTGATTTGATTAGAGTCAGTTTATGACCACAATAAGGGTATTTACGAACAACCTGTTGAGAATAGTTTTTTTGAGTAGAAAAAGTCTTTTCACAGACCTAGCATCTTCTGTAAGCATCACTAGTAGCAGAAAGATTAGGATCTTTAGGAAGAAAGTTCAAAAGGGAGCATCCAAATTTAAATAGAAATTTACGAATAATGTTTAATAAATATTGATGCTATAATCTTAACCATGGTAATATTCTTCCGGGTATTGTGGTTTGGTTGCTTGCAATAATTATAGAGGGTATTACTTTTTTGTATATAAAATGGTTAATTTTATAGATTAATTCCATGGGGAATTAATCAAAATATATAAAAACCAAGGTAGAATGGGGTTTATAGTTAATATATATTAAATAAACTAATTATTTTTGACACTATCAAAAAAGCAAATGAGGAATAAGCGATGAAAAAAGTAATAAGAAAAATTATATTGGTTACATGTGTTTGTGTATTTGTTTTTTCAGCGGTTCAATTGGGTCGTATTTTCTATAATTATTATATGATTGAAAAAGAAACTGAAGATTTAATTGAAGATTATACGGAAATAGATGAGACCGAACCAGAAGAAGACGAAGCCTTAAATAGAGTCATAGATTTTGATGGTCTAAAGGCAATAAATGAAGATGTCATTGCATGGCTTTATATTCCTGATACTAAGATTGATGAACCAGTATTACAGGGGGAAACCAATGATACCTATATTAGAACAGGAATAGATAAACAATATAGTCATGCAGGATGTATTTTTATCGATCAAATGAATAATCCTGATTTTTTAGATTCTAATACTATTTTTTATGGTCATCGTCTTAGAAATGGATCAAGATTTAATAATATAGGTAAGTATGTTGATAAAGACTTTTATGATGCACATAATACAGTTTATCTCTATTTACCTGATGGGAGTGTGAATGTCTATAAGATTTATGCACTTGCTAAATTAAATGCTTATAGTGATTTTTATTCAAAAGATATTGATTATCAGACATTTACTAGTGCCTTTATAGAAAATGCGATTCAAAAAAGTGAAGTGAGTGAAGAAGAAGCACCATTAATTATGTTGAGTACTTGTGTGACAGCTACTGGTGATGATCGTTATGTTATTTCTGCAAGATTAGAAGAACATGTTGAGAGATAAAGTCAAATTATGAAAAGATTAGGATATATAATGTCTTAATCTTTTTTTGCAATAAAGAAATCAAATTGAGTGAAAAACTTGTCATATTATGTGAAAATAAGATATAATTTAAATATGTATATATTCATTTAATGATTTGGAGGGAAGAAAGTGAAGAAAAGATATGATTATTCGCATTTAGGTATTGCATGTGTGATTGTTAATGTGATTTTCTTGATTGGAATGTATTTGTTGTATTCTCCAATTGGAAAGATTTCAAATGCATTGAATTCGGGAGCCATATGGACTAATTATAGTTATTTATATAGCTTTAACTTTGACTCTATTTTAACTGGAGTAAAGATTTTTGCGTTTGGTTATATAGCGACTATTGTAATGGCTGTCTTCTTGATTATTTATTACATTTATGAGGAAAGAAAGTTAGCAATTGTAGTAAGTTGTTTGGTTGATGTAATTGAAGTATTTTTGTTGTTTACAACAGTTGATTCATTATTTAATATGTTATTGAATTTTTCTTTTTCTGAATTAAGTAGTGTAACATTCATAATCGGGAATTTAAGGTTATTGTTATTTGTTATTTTATTGGGATTAGTGATTCATGTTATTATCATTTTACAGTTATTTAATGTAGTGCATTTAACATTTTTAATACCTTATATGCCTGAGCGTTTTCAGATGGTTTCGACTCATCAACAAACGACCACTACTTTACAACAAGCACAAGATTTTAAAGATCATCAAAATCAAGAAGGAGGGAATCAGCAATGAAAAAAACTTATGCTTTTAAACCACTAGGTGTTTTAACTCTGATTTTTGATGCTCTTATGGCGATATGCTCGATTGTTGTAATGACATCATTGTCAGCTTATAGTATAAATGAGCTTTTTTATAGTGCCTCTTTCTTGCTTGCAGGTGTTTTGGGGAGTATCGTATGTGCTATTTTGATGTATATCTATTATGCTAAAAGAGAAAAAGCCTTAGTTATTTTAGGTAATGCTATTGCAAATACAGTTGTAGCACTTTTGTTTGCACTTATTATATATAATGGCGATGAGACAGGAGGATTATACAAGTTTGTGATGGTATTCGCATTTATTCTTGTGATTTTTAATCTTATTGTTTTACTGCGTTTAGATCATGTTTTGATGATAAATATTTTAGATGTTTATTTGCCAGCAGGGAAAAATGGCGCTTATTTAGCTGATGTCACAGAAAAAGTGAATATGAACGATACTACAGCATTACTACAATCAGAGAAAAAGAAAGTTACTGTTCCGACAATAAATGGCGATAGTGTTAAAAAGTTCTTGAAAAGTAAAAATGGAAAAATGATGCTTGGAGTTATTATAGCACTTGTTGCTATTTTTGCTGGATATAAAGTTTGGGATACATTCTTAAATAAAACAACACTTGATGTTTTTGAAGGAATGACATTAGAATTTTATGGATATAATGGTGAAGGATATGCTTCCATTTTTACTTATCCGGATATTGATTATGATTTGACTGATTCTTCTATGCAAACATTTGTTAATAGTATGAGTTATGATATTGAAAATAATGGTCAATTATCTAATGGTGATAAAGTAAAGGTTTCAGTTGTTTATTCAAATGAAACTGCAAAGGAGCTAAAAGTTACTTTTAAAACAGAAAGTCAAGATTTTGAAGTCACTGGATTAACAATTAAATATCAAAGTGCTAGTGAAATTGACAGCGATTTATGTAAACAAGCTTATAATGTTGCTTTGAATAAGGCGACATCTCAAGCTACATTCTATAAAGCATATTATGCTTGTCAAGTTGATGAGGCAATGAGTAGTCAATCTAATTATTTGATTTTTGTGTTTCAGATTCCTTATCAAACATATGATTGGGATTTGGGTGAATATGTTACAAAAAATCGTTATATATGCTATTATACAGATTTTGATTCAAGTTTTGATGCTAATGATAGTTATTTTTATACAAAAAATCTTTATATGATTGATAGTTGGGATTATGTTACTGATGAAAGCCAAGTTTTTGATTCAATTGAGGATAGTTTTTATAGTTATTCTTCTACAACGGTGACTTATGAAGAAGTAAC
>CAYSWW010000065.1:0-10640 GCA_964434915.1 uncultured Coprobacillus sp. | reverse complement strand
GTCACCACAAGTTATTTTGCAGCGACTCTAAACCCACAGTTATTTTAAATAGTCCAAATAATCAATAGTGTAAAAGGATGCAATAAGCGTCCTTTTTTTGTGCGCATATCTTTTGTATTTGTTTTATGAATATAGTAAGATAGAAACATGAAAGGAGAGCGATTATGAATAATGCATTATTCATTGGATTATTGATTCCATTTATTGGTACAACTTTAGGAGCAGCTTGTGTCTTTTTCATGTCAAAAGAAATGAATCGGTATATACAAAAGATTTTGTTAGGATTTGCATCTGGTGTAATGGTTGCAGCTTCTATTTGGTCATTACTGATTCCTGCAATAGATATGTCTGATGGGTTAGGGAAATTAACCTTTATACCAGCAACAGCGGGTTTTTTATTTGGAATGATTTTTTTATTGGCCTTGGATCATTGGATTCCCCATATGCATTTGGATCGTAAAACTGAAGGACCCCATTCAAAACTTAAAAAAACAACAATGTTGGTTTTGGCAGTAACGATGCATAATATTCCAGAAGGAATGGCTGTTGGCGTTGTTTTTGCTGGAGTATTAAGTGGTGAGAGTGTGATTGCTTTGACTGGAGCAATCGCATTATCTATCGGAATTGCAATTCAGAATTTTCCTGAGGGAGCGATTATTTCTATGCCTTTGAAAAGTGAAGGAATTTCGCGTTTTAAAGCATTTGTATATGGGACTTTATCAGGAATTGTTGAGCCAATTGCGGCTTTTTTGACATTGATTTTTTCAAAATTTTTAATTCCTTTATTACCTTATCTTTTAGCATTTGCAGCAGGTGCTATGCTTTATGTTGTTGTGGAGGAATTGATTCCTGAGACATCAGAAGGAGATCATTCTAATATTGGTACAATTGGATTTGCGATTGGTTTTGTGATTATGATGATTTTAGATGTGGCATTGGGCTAAGGAAATATGTTATAATATAAGAAATGAGGGGTGTGAAAGATGGATTTACATGAATCAGGTGAAATGTATTTAGAAACGATTTTAATTTTAAAAAATAAGAATGAGTATGTGAGATCTATTGATATAGCCAATTTTATGCATTTTTCTAAGCCAAGTGTATCACGTGCAATTAAGATTTTAAGAGAATCTGCATTGATTACAGTTGATGAGAAAGGATATATTGATTTTACTGAATTAGGACGTAAGTTTGCTGAAAAGGTTTATAATCGTCATATTGCTTTAACAGAATTTTTAGTAAGGATTGGTGTACAACAAAAGCAGGCTGAAGAGGATGCATGTCGCATTGAACATGTTATTAGTGATGAAACATATGAATGTTTGAAGAAATATTTGGAAGATAGTTAAAATATCTTTTAGGAACAATAATGATTTGTTCCTTTTTTATATAATATGATTTAAAAATGTTGAAAAAAAGATAACGTAAATGATGTTTTGTTGATAATTCTTGTAAAATAACCTATAATAAAAAAGATGGAGGGCGCTTTATGAAAAAGAAAAAAACTATTCCGACAATTATTGTCGCCATCATATTTTTTTTGTTGATTGGTGTTTTTGTTTTGTATCATCATGGTATTTCGGCTGTTTCTTCACAAGATGAGGAGGTCATTGTTCAAATAGAACAAGGTTCGAGTGCGTCGCAGATATTAGATGTACTGGATGAAGCAGGATTGGTAAATAATAAATTATGTGGAAAAATCTATTTGAAACTTAATTATTTTACAAATTTGCAAGCTAATACATATATTTTAAATAAGAATATGTCATTGCCTGAGATATTCTCTATTTTAGAAAATCCAGACTATGAAAATATTATAAATTATAAATTAACTATTAAGGAAGGAAGTACAATTCTTGATGTTGCTGAGGCTTTTGCTGATCTTTTGGATGTATCGAATGAAGAAATTATCGCTACATGGGCTAATCAAGATTATTTGGAATCGTTAATTGAAAAGTATTGGTTTATTGATGAAAGTATTTTAGATGAAGATATTTTGTACCCATTAGAAGGATATTTGTTTCCTGAAACTTATTACATTTCTGAAGAAGATATGACCGTTGAATCTATTACTCAATTGTCCTTAGATAAGATGGACATGATGTTATCATCTTATCAAGAAGAGATTGAAAAAATGGGTTGGACACCTCATCAGTTTTTAACGTTTGCTTCAATTGTTGAAAGAGAATCATTGTTTGATGAAGATCGCCCTATTATTGCAGGGGTGTTTATAAATCGTTTGAATACTGGTATGAAATTACAAAGTGATGTTACTGTGAATTATGCTTGGCAAAAAACAGGTGTAAAATTAACATATAATTTGTTAGAGATTGATTCTCGATACAATACATATAAATATAATGGTTTGCCTGTTGGCCCAATCAGCACTGTTTCTGAAGCAACGATGGAAGCATGTATTTATTATACTGAACATGATTATTTATTTTTCTTTGCAGATGAAGAAGGGAATGTTTACTATAGTCGGACTTATGATGAGCATCAGGCGATTGTAGATGAATATAAATGGTATTAATATGAAAACTTTTGATGAAATAGAAATGAATGCTTTAGAGAGAAATATTCCAGTTATGCAAAAGGAAGGAATGCTCTTTTTAATAGATCAATTAAATGAAATACATGCAAACTCTTGTTTAGAAATTGGGACTGCTATAGGTTATTCTGCAATGATGATGGCATCTCATGTTGCAGATTTAAAGGTTGAAACAATTGAATTAAATGATGAAAAATATCAAGAAGCTATTGCTAATATTCAAGAACAACAACTTGATCATAGAATTATTGTTTATCATGATGATGCATTAACTTTTAATATTAAACAATTAAAATATAAGCCTTATGATTGTTTATTTATTGATGCAGCAAAAGCTCAATATCAGAAATTTTTTGAAAAATATGTTCCTTTTGTAAAACATGATGGTATTGTTATTGTTGATAATTTGGATTTTCATGGAATGGTTTTTGATATTGAACATATCAAAAATAGAAATACAAAACAATTGGTAAAGAAAATCAAGAGATTTAAAGATTGGATTTTTAATCATGAAAATTATGATGTTTCCTATTATCATGTAGGAGATGGAATTTGTGTGATTAAAAGGAAGGTAGAGAGATGAAGATAGTATTATCCTTAAATTGTCAGGAAAGTTTATATGATTATTTAGATATGGGTATAAAGACTTTTGTTTTAGGGTGTCATTATTCTTTTCATTGCCCTTATGTTTTTTCTATAGAAGACATAGCAGCTTTAGCCCAAAACTATCCACAATGTCAATTTTATGTTGCCATGAATGCTTTATATGATCAACATAGTATTGATGATGTAGAAGCTTTTATAAAGGTATTGCATGAATTGCCTATTTACGGATTATTATTTCAAGATTTTGGTGTTTTACAGATTGTGAAAGAAAATAACTATGATTTTGATATGATGTATGCACCGGAAACTTTGAATACCAATGCTGGGACGTTAAATGTTTTAGAAAAGCAAGGTGTAACTAGTGCTTTTTTGTCGCGTGTTATTCCATTGGAAGAACAGTGTATGATTTTAAAACAAGTTTCAATGCCTTTAATGATACAAGTTCATGGAGTTGAATATATTGCCGCTAGTAAGCGGGCTTTATTGAGTAATTATCAGGAAACCTCAGGTATTCAATTTGATGTTTCTTTGAAGGGAAAAATCAGTTTAAAAGCAAAAAATTCACAATATCAGTTGAATGTTTTTGAGGATGATAAGGGGACACATATTTTTTCTCACACGAGATTATATATGTTAGATTTGTTTAGTTATTTAGATGGTTTTGCTTGTCTGTATATTGAGACACTCATGATGGATGAACAAGAAGCACTAGAAATTGCTTCACTTTATAGTGATGCTTTAAAGAGTTATCAGCAGGGTACTTATTATCAATATGTAAAGGAATATATGGGATTATTGTATCGTTTGAAAACATCTTTAGATAGAGGTTTTTTGTTTGATCAGACGGTCTATAAATTGGAAGATATGAGGAAGATGGATAATGAGAAACGTGAGTCAAATCATTGATGGTCAAAGAAAAATTATAAAAAAACCTGAACTTTTGGCACCGGCAGGGAATTTAGAAAAATTAAAAATTGCTATTCTATATGGAGCAGATGCAGTTTTTGTGGGTGGAAAGGAATTTTCATTACGCTCTCAAGCATCTAATTTTTCCCTTGAAGATATTGAAGAGGCTGTTGCTTTTGCAAGACAACATCATGCTCATATTCATGTAACATGCAATATTATTTTGCATCAAGATAACTTGAAAGGAATACGTGAATATTTGCAGACATTAGATAATATTGGTGTGACAGCGATTATTGTTGCTGATCCTTATATCATGATGATTGCTAAGGAAATGGGACTACAATTAGAAGTGCATGTTTCGACACAGTTATCTATTTTGAACTTAAAGGCGATAGAGTTTTATAAAAATATGGGAATGGATCGAGTTGTTTTAGGAAGAGAAGTGACATATAAAGATTTGAAAGCTATTATGGCAAAAGCACCTATAGATATAGAATATTTTATTCATGGTGCGATGTGTATCCATTATTCTGGTAGATGTATGTTATCGAATTATTTAAGTCGTCGTGATGCAAATCGTGGGGGTTGTTCTCAATCATGTCGCTGGTATTATGATTTATATGCTGATGGACAATTGATGAATCAAGAAAATGATATGCCTTTTAGTATGTCGAGTAAAGACATGGCGTTGGTTCATCATATTGGTGAATTGATTGAATTGGGGGTTGATTCTTTTAAAATAGAGGGACGTATGAAGTCTTTACATTATATAGCAACAGTTGTTTCTACATATCGTAAGCTAATAGATGCTTATTGTGAAAATCTAGATCATTTTCAACAAGATGAAAGTTATCAAAAAGAATTAATGAAAGCGGCTAATCGTGCTTTGTGCCATGGTTTCTTTTATGAACATCCAACTGCGAATGAACAATTGTTTAATATGCGGGATGAACATCCAACGCAAGAATTTGTTTTGCGCGTGTTGGATTATGATGAAGAAAAAAAGCTTGCGATGATAGAACAAAGGAATTATTTTAAGGTAGGGGATCAAATTGAGATTTTTTCGCCTGCTCATCCAAATCTTTTCTTTGTTGTTGAAAAGCTTTATAATGAGGATAAAGAATTAATTGAAGTTGCGAATCATCCAATGGAAATATTATTTGTTGAGGTTGATTTTCCTTTGATGGAAAATGATATGGGAAGGAAGGTTATGAAGTGAAAGGGCAAGCAATTATTATAGGAATTGCTGGTGGGAGTGCATCGGGGAAAACATCCATTGCTCATCAGTTATATGATTATTTTAAAGGATATCATAAAGTGAAGATTATTAAGCAAGATGATTATTATAAAGATCAAAGCCATATGACTTTAGAAGAAAGAGTGAAAACCAATTATGATCATCCTTTAGCTTTTGATACTGAAATGTTAGTTGAACATTTGAAAAAGCTTAAGAATAAAGAACGTATAGAAAAGCCGACTTATGATTATACCTTACATACTCGAAGTCAAGTGACAGAGGTTATTGAATCAAGAGATGTGATTATTATAGAGGGAATCTTTGTATTAGCTGAAAAAGAAATTCGTTTTCTTTGTGATATTTTAGTATATGTAGATACAGATAGTGATATCCGTTTTATCAGACGTTTACGTCGTGATATTGAAGAGAGAGGACGTAGTTTAGATTCAGTATGCAATCAATATTTAAATACTGTAAGACCGATGCATGAACAATTTATCGAACCATCTAAAAAGTATGCACATATTATTATTCCAGAAGGTGGAAGCAATGTGGTGGCTGTGGATTTATTGATTACAAAAATCAAAAGTATCGTGGATTAGCGCTAGTAATTTTTATATTTTTATGATATAGTAATGTTTACGAGGTGAATAGAATGGATCAAGCAGTTTTATTAACCCAAAGTGGGGTAGAAAAACTTAAAAAAGAGAAAGAACAATTAATTAATGTTGAAAGACCTAAGGTCATTGAAGAATTACAATTAGCACGTTCTCAAGGTGACTTATCTGAAAATGCTGATTATGATGCAGCAAGAGATAAACAAGCACATATTGAAGCAAGAATTAAAGAGATTGATCAAATGTTATTACATGTACAAATCATTGATGAATCTCAATTAGATGATACAATTGTTAAACCTGGAGCAACAGTGACACTTTTAGACTTATCTGAAAAAGATGCTGAACCCGAAGCTTATACGATTGTTGGTACGTTTGAAACAGATCCATTAAATGGAAAAATTTCTAATGAATCTCCTTTAGCAAAAGCTGTTTTAGATCATGGAGTAAATGAAATTGTTTCTGTCGGGGTTGCAGAACCTTTTGAAGTAAAGATTTTAAAAATAGAATATTCGTCTTAAAGATGATGAAAATCATCTTTTTTCATATCAAAAGGAAAAGAACTTATCTTTTCCTTTTGATATTTTTATGCTATTTTGCTATTTCTGATTTCTTTATATAAACCAATAATTATAAGAATTAATGATTTTAATAAAAGATGTAAATAATGGAGATTGCCAAGATGAATCAACAGACTACAAAGAAAATAAAAGAGACTCATTATAAAACAATGGGTTAATCGTCTTGATTGGATTTGAGATGTAAAGAACAATGCGGCAATGATTAAACATAAATAAGAAATAATTTGAATAATAATTTCCACTGCAAATGCATTTGTTTGCATGAAATATGATAAAATGGCCAAAATAAAAGAAATAGTCACAAAAGGAATGAGAAAGATTAATATAGTGAATAAATAAGTACGTATTGTTTTTTTCATAGTTTCCTCCTTGTATATTATATGAAAGGGTACCTATTTTATGAAATTTGTAGAAATTATTATTGAATGTTTTAGTCTTTATTTTTATTTGATTTTGATGTTAAGAATACTTGGAAAAAAGGAAATGAGTCAATTAAGTATTTCTGATTTGATTGTTTTTTTGATTATAAGTGAATTGATGACGATTTCCATTGGTGATGATGAAATAAAATTTTGGCATTGTGCTTTGGCTGTTCTTGTTATTGTGATATTGGATAAAGTTTGTTCTTATTTGGTTATGCGTTCACCGTTGTTAAGTAAGATTTTGGAAGGTCATCCAACTTATATTGTTTATCAGGGTCGAATGAATCAAGAAAAAATGGCAGCACTTCATTATACAATTGATGATTTATGTCATCATTTAAGAGAAGATGGAGTAGGGTCTTTATCAGAAGTTGCTTTTGCAGTTTTAGAGAAGGATGGGAATTTATCAGTGATAGAGAAGGAAAAATGTCAAGTTGATATACCTGATTCTCTTATTTGTGATGGAAAAATCAATTATGATGCATTAGAAATAATAGGCAAAGATGAAAAGTGGCTTATGAATCAATTGAAAAAAGAAGGGATTAAAGATTATCATGATATCTTTTATTGTGTAAAAGAAAAAGATGGTTTGTTTTATATAAAAAAAGAGGCTAGAAATACCTAGCCTAATAACATTTTATCATCAACGAATTCTTCGCCACTGACTTCTTCAAATTTCTTCAATAAATCAGCAACAGTTAATTTTTTCTTCTCTTCTCCTTTAACATCATAAATAATACGACCATCATACATCATGATCAAACGATTGCCAACATCAATAGCATCTCTCATATTATGTGTTACCATCATAGCTGTTAAATGTTCTTTTTCAACAATATCTTTTGTTAGATTTAAAACTTTTGAAGAAGTTGCAGGATCTAAAGCTGCCGTATGTTCATCTAATAAAAGGAGTTTTGGTTTTTGAAGTGTGGCCATTAAAAGTGTCAAAGCTTGTCTTTGTCCACCAGATAATAAACCAACTTTTGTTGTTAAACGATCTTCTAAGCCGAGATTAAGAGATTTGACTAACTCATAATATCGCTCTCTTTCTTTTTTGGTAACTCCCCAAGAAAGTCCGCGAAGTTTTCCACGTCGATTAGCTAAAGCTAAATTTTCAATAATTTGCATATCTGAAGCAGTTCCTAACATTGGATCTTGAAACAATCGCCCGATTTTTTTCGCTCTTTGAAATTCTGGCTGTAAAGAAATATTTTCTCCATCAAGTGTAATGACTCCACAATCCATAGGATATAAACCTGAAATCATATTTAATAGAGTTGATTTCCCAGCCCCATTACCACCAATGATTGTAACAAAATCACCCTCTTGTAATTCTAAGTTGATTTCATGGAGAACTTTTTTCTCATTAACAGTACCTAGATTAAAAGTTTTACTTACTCTTTCAAGTTTAAGCATGCTTATCAATCTCCTTTTCTGTTAATTTTTTATACATAGAGACTTGTTTACGATTGGAAATAAGAACAGGGATACTTAATGCGATAGCAACTAAAATTGCTGTTAAAATCTTTAGATCATCAGTATTTAATCCCATTTGTAAGACAATTGCTACAACAACTCTATAAATAATTGAACCAATCACAATGGCAACTAAATTTAAAGCAAAATTGCCTTTTTTCCTAGCAATTACAACTTCTCCAATGACAATTGAAGCTAAGGCGATGACAATGGCTCCAGTCCCAACACGTACATCGGTAGCTTGACCATATAAAGCATTTAATCCACCTGATAAACCAACAAGACCGTTAGAAATGATGAGTCCTAATAATTTCATTGTATCTGTATTAATACCTAAAGATCTGGCCATTTGTTCACTATTACCAGTTGCTCTAATAGAAGAACCAAGTTCTGTCCCAAAAAACCAATATAGTATTGCGATAAATATAATGACAAATAATAAAGCAATTACAAAAGTCACATAATATCGATTAATATTTAAAGAAACAGCAAGGTTATTGAAAAGCGTATTAGTTTTTGTTAAAGGTAAATTTGCGCGTCCACCCATAATTCTTAAATTGATTGAATAAAGTCCGATTTGAGTCAAGATACCTGCTAAAATAGCAGGTATCTTACATTTTGTTGCTAATAAGCCAGTTATTGCTCCAGCAACAAAACCAGCAAGAATTGAAGCCAATAAAGCAATCAATGGATGAATGCCATTGAGTACACAGATGGCACAAACTGCACCCCCGGTTGCAAAACTGCCATCAACAGTTAAATCAGCGATATCCAATAATCTAAACGTAATATAGACACCTAAGGCTAAAAAACCCCAAATTAATCCTAAATCAACAGCTCCTAAAAACGTATAAAATAAACCCATAAATTAAACTCCTATTCTATTTCTACAAAACTTGCATTTTCAGGATAATCTGCTTTATTTGTAGAAAGACCACATTTTTGAGCAATTTGTAAATTAATTAATAATTCACAGTCTTCAGAAGCTAAATAAGCAATAGGTGTTTCAGTAGCTGTTTGTTCACCTTTTAAAATAGCAAGTGCTTGTTCACCAGCTAAACGACCTAAATTTTCATAGTTAATACCATAAGTCGCATAACCACCTTGTTTACACATTCCTTCTTCTCCAACTATACATGGAATTTGAGCTTGAGATGCAACAGCTTCAACACTACTCATATAAGTTGCTAATAAGTTATCAGTTGGAATATAAATAACGTCCATTTGATCAGAAACAATCTTTTCAGTGACTTGTTGAATATCATTAGAATCAGTGACTGTATAGATTTTATAATCTAAACCTTTATCTTCTGCCGCTTCAACTGCCATTTGTCCTTGGATAATAGAATTTTCTTCACTACCACAATACATGATGGCAACATTTTTTGCGTCTGGTAATAACTCTGTTAATAAATCAAATTGTTGTGTAATTGGTGTTAAATCGCTGGCACCTGTTACGTTTCCACCAGGAGCATCATCACTTTCAGCCAAGTCTATGCTTACATAATCAGTAACCGCACATCCAACAATAGGAATTGTTGTTGTTGAAGCAGCAACAGCTTGTAATGCTTGTGTAGCAATCGCATAAACCAAATCATTACCATCATTAACCAATTTATCGGCAATAGTTTGACAGTTAGAGGCATCTCCAGCAACTTGATAATCAATATTATCTTCGCTTACACCAGCTTCAACCAACACATCTTTAAATCCTTCATAAGAAGCATCTAAAGCATCATGTTGCATTAATTGAATAACTCCAATTTTCACTTCTGATAAATCTTTTGCTTCTGTTGCTGTATCATTGCTTCCACAACCAGTCAGCACCAAAGCACATGCAAGTAAACTTCCAATTATTTTTTTCATCTTTTTTTTCCTCCCCCTTGATTACAAAAACAAAAAACTCGCCAATAGAGGGCGAGTGATCGCGGTACCACCTCAGTTTGTCATTTCCTTACAGAAGATGACCTCATAAGTTATACAACCTTTCATAAATAACGTTATGATTCCGTCTATCCCTTATCAAGATAGAAGCTCCGTGGTGAATTCAAAATCTCTCAACGTATAGTTTTCACCAACCACTATATCTCTGATGTCGCAGAGATTTTTACTATGTCACATCATTGCTTTTGTTTTTATAAAATTATATATTTATATGTTAAATGAATGTTTTTTATTTGTCAATACAAATTGTTGAACCGCAAATTTTTTAGTTCCAAAAGTGATAAATTTATTCAAATT
>CAYSWW010000064.1:0-10771 GCA_964434915.1 uncultured Coprobacillus sp. | reverse complement strand
TTGGAATTATCTGAATCGTATTTTTCACCCTGTGCTTGATGGTCAATCAAATTTATTTTTATCTATTGAATTCTAGAAAAATAGGAGCAAAAAATCATTGCCATTAAGTTAAGAGGTTAAATCATAACCAATGATGAAATCAATGCTATGGATCAGCCCTGTAATGGCATATTGTTGTGTAAGTCCTTCAACCACTGAAGACTGACAACCACAACATTTTTACATTTTATCCCCTAAAGATGTTTTTTATTTGATTTTCTTTCCTGTAAATGGATTGATAAATTCTTTCATACTCATCTGTTCTGAATGCTTATCTTCTTGCAATTGATTTCTTATATAACTCTTGAAAGCTCCCTCGTTATGTCCTACTGTCACATACCGTAATACCCTCACCCAAAACTTTCTATTCCTATATTTAGCATGTCTATCTAATATCATTAATGTTGACTTGCTTTTCAAACACCCTATAAATGATGATACGCTATATTTTGGCGGAATTGTTATAAGTCTATGTATATGATTTGGGTATACTTCTGCTTCATGAATACCTTTCCTGGTTTTCTTTTATAATAAAAAACTTTCTGATCCCTAAACGACCAGAAAGCTCTTATGAACGTTCTATCAAACCAAAATGAGTTAAAGCGTTTAATAATAGAACATTAATCGAGAATAACAACATTTTTTTTCGAGCTAAATGATAAGTTCATTTAATGTACATCTAAAAAAGGAAAAACACTTCTATTATTTCGACATAATCGAAAAGGTACCAACACTCAATTGAATCAGTACCTTAACTTAATCCTTAAAATCTCATAATACCATTTCACTTCATGACATTGATAAAAAGTAAGCCTTTTGTTCCTCTATAATTAATTCATTTCAACTAATCTACCTTGTTGAATTTCAAGTTGAACATCTAATTTTTTCGCAAACTCTTTAGAATGTGTAACAACAATGACACATTTATCTTTTTGATGCGCAAGATCAATGAAAGTTTGAATAATCCCTTCAGATGTTTCTTGATCCAAATTTCCTGTTGGTTCATCACAAAGAATTAAATCAACATCTTTTGCCATTGCTCTTGCTATTGCAATACGTTGTTGTTGTCCACCTGATAACTTACGTATATCACGACGACTTTCATCCGCATTTAAACCTAACTCTTCTAATATACGAACTGCATGTTCTTTTTTATTGGGTACTTTGATATGAGAAATATCCATTGCACTAACAACATTTTGAATCCCATTCATATAACTAATTAAATTATATGATTGAAAAACAATTGAAACATGATGACGACGATATTTCGTTAAACCTATATCAGCAATATTTTGATTCTTATATAAAATGTTGCCCTTAATAGGACTATCAAGTCCCCCTGCTAAAACAATTGTTGTTGTCTTACCAGAGCCGCTTGCTCCTACAATTGCATAAATTTTCCCCTTTTCAAATTCATAACTTGCATCCTTGAGTATATTAACTTTTCTTGAACCATCTTTATAATAATAACATACCTTATCAAAAGCTAAAATCGTATTTTCACTCATATTAACCCTCCTTTTTCACCAAAATTTCTCTTGGAGACAATCTTAAAATATATAAAGATGGTAATGCTACTGATATAACACAAATCATAGTAGTAATACCGGCTAATTGCAATGTTGTTTCAGTTGTTAATGAAACATCGAGTTCTGTATCTGTAGGTGATTGCATTACTATATCCAAAAGTCCTTTTTGTTCCCCATCTGATTCTTGATTTTCTTCTTCAATATCCACTGAAGGCATTTCCATCATGACAGTATTTTGATTTGATTGTGTTGATTCTAGCATTGAACTTACTACATTGGAAACCATTTTTCCTGTTCCTAATGATACAACAAAAGCCAAAACAGCAATAATACCAATTTCTATTAATTGTTGTAACATAATTTTAATCTTAGCTTGACCTAATGATAATAATACTCCAAATTCATAAAAACGACTACGCATTGTTAAAACTAAAATCAAACATAAGATAGCACTTCCGGCAACAATGACTACCCATAAAAAGATTGTCGCGAAACTTTCCATATTTTCTAATGAAGCAATGCTTCTTTGATATACTTGATCATTCGCATCTAATGTATATGTTTCAAAGTCAATATCTGTCTTTTGTGCTAATTCTTTAAATGCATCAATATGTTCAGGATCATCCAAATAATAAGTCGCACTGTCTATCACATTAGAATCACCATTTAAAGTCTGTACTGATTGTAAATCTGTATATATGTAATTCATTGGATTTTGACGATTACTCATCATTCCTCCTACCTCAGAACTTGTTTCAATTTCAAAAATACCAACAACTGTCAAAATAAGAGATGTTTCTTCGTTATCCGCATCAATCACAGTTACAGTAAAAGTATCATTGACCGCTAAATCATTATCAGTCGCTAAATTCGATTCAATAACACAATTTGCTGTTCCTGCATCTTCTTCTGTTAATAATCTCCCTTCAATTAAAACATAGTTTTCATTTGTAAAATCCTCTAAATATGCCATTGTTGTATTTCCAACAATCGTAAAATCATCTTCATCCATCATACGTGGTTGAGAACTATCTTGATCATCTAGCATCTGACGATCTTGCGTTTGAGTTTCATCTTCAGTTTCATCTTGTTGTGTTACAGCAATCGGTTCAATATCATCACTACTAGCACTGACACTTAAAGTATAATTATAACTTTCTACATATTCTAAATCTTTTAGTTGATCAGCCATATCTACTGTAATATTACTCACAACTTCATCTAATGCCTGTCCCTTTTCTCTATTTTGCATCATATTTTGCATATTATAAGAAAAAGTCACTTCACTCCCCAAAGATTTTCTTACTTGATTCATAGATTTAGATGTAGCACTCATAATTGATAACCCGGCAACGACAAGATTCGCAATCAAACACATCAATAAAAATAACAGAATTGTTTTGCCAATACTTTTCTTTATACTTAAAAATGCATTCTTTATCATTATATATCCTCCATTCTACTAGTTAGTGTAAAAAAAAGATATATGACAAAAATCAAGATATTATGTGAAAAAAACGTTTTCATGCAAAAAAATTAGACGATAGTTTCAAAATTATCGTCTCTTATTTTCATAATATCATTATTCTACAATATCTTCCGTTCCTGATTGTACAACATAAATTTCATTTGGAACACAAGTAATCACTTTCGAACTACCTTCTTTTACCCAACCCATCTTTTCACAATCATGATTTGGACAATCTACTTCAGTAGCATGATATTGATGATCTTTTACTTCTAAATAAAAAAAACCATAACTACCTTCGAAAGTGTAAGTGTTATCAACTGAAATATCAATTTCAGCAATTACTTTATTTTGATAATAAACTTCAATAACTTCTTTCTCACCTTGCATCATTTCAAAAATCAAATAACCAACTCCTAATATAATGCAAATCAAAGAAATCACAATAACATCTTTTTTCTTCATCTTATTTCCCTTTCGTTATTTCACTCAATTCATCAAGACGAAAGCATCTTATTATACTAAACATGATAATAGCACCTATAACATTTAAAATCAAATCATCTATATCACCACTACCAATACGCAGAAAAACTTGTAAAATCTCGACACATAAAACAATCATCATAATTGTTATAAAAAAGATATGCAATTTACGTTGTTTTTTAAAAAATACCAATAGAAAATAAGTCATAGGCATAAAAACAACCATATTTCCAATAATATTACACAATAATGTTTCTAAAGAAACAACTCCCCTTTGATACCCTCGAATAAACAACATAATTGTTTCAAATGGATCTAAATTAACATTAAACTGCAAATAATCTTGATAAGACATCGTAATAGCATGTCTTCCAAAGTCTCGGTCTAAAAACAATACATAAAAAAGATTTACACAATATATCAAAAACAACACAATATATGTATATTTTATACCTCTCTTTCTTTTATCAATATCTTGTCCCACTAAATAAAAATGTGCAAATCCAATAATCGACAAGTTCTGAATCAAAAATAACACAATCTTTTGCATTAAAGACATTGTTAGTTTGACTGATAATATATATACAAATTGCACTCCAAATGCAATCAAAGTAATAACCAAAAATACATATTTAATCAAATTTGTTTTATCATTCATAATCTTATCGTAAACGAGTCTTAAAAAGAAGTCAACAGATTTTAATATTGAAAATATTTTTGTTAAAAAATGTCTAAAGATTATTCCTAAAAAAATAAATTTCTTGAGAAGTAACGAAAGTATTAGTATAATATAGTTAGATAAAAAATCATACAAAGGAGGAAAACATATGATAAAAATAATGTTAGCATGTAGTGCTGGTATGTCAACAAGTTTACTTGTCTCACGTATGCAAAAAGAGGCTGAAAAAAGAGGACTTGAATGTAAAATTTGGGCTGTTAGCGAAACTGCTCTTGTATCTGAATATGCTAATGATCCTTGTGACGTCTTATTAATTGGACCACAAGTACGTTTTCGTTTGAACGGCATTAAAGAACAAGTGAATCACGCCATTCCAGTAGATGTTATTGATATGCGTACTTATGGTATGATGGATGGAGCTAAGGTATTAGATCAAGCTTTAAAAATGCTCGAAGATTTTGCAAAATAAATAATGAATTATAAGGAATTCGAAAGAATTCCTTATTTATTTTATATTAAATTGCATTTGCAGCTAAGTAACCTTCTTCTATTGCACGATTAATATCAGCAGCTTTTTCATGGCAATCACCTACCACATAAACCTCTATACCTTTTTCTTGTAATAAAGAAACATCAAAATCATTTGGTTTTGCACCAACTGCTAAAACAACATAATCACAAGGAAAAGAAATTGTTCCTTCTTCACTTTCTGCTTCTACACTTGTTGCAGTAATAGCTGTTACTTTTGTCTTTGTTAATTGTTTAACATTATATTTTTCAAATTCAGTCATCATTGTTGGTCTTACTGTTGTAGATTCTTCTTTCGCAATAGTATCCATCATTTCAACTATCGAAACTTCGCACCCCATCTGTGCTAATAATTCAGCAGTTTCTGCCCCAACTAAACCTCCACCGATTACTACAACTTTTCCACTAGGTAGTTGTTCATGATTTAAAACTTTCCAAGCATCATATACATGAGGGAAATCATGTCCTGGAATTGATGGTATAACATTGTTAGCTCCTACAGCCACAATCACTGCATCAGGATTTTCCGCTATGACACATTTTGGACATACTTCATGCCCTAATCTTAAATCAACATCTAAGACTTTCATCTCATGTGTTAAATAATGAATGCCTCTATTCATTTCTGATTTCCTAGGTGGTACACAAGCAATATTCAGTTGTCCACCTAATAATGTCTCTTTTTCAAATAAAACAACATCATGTCCTTTCAATTTGGCCACTCTAGCAGCTTCCATACCTGCAGGACCTCCACCTACAACTACCACCTTTTTCTTTTCTTTTGCTGGTGTAATAACTCTTTCATATTCATAACCGTTCTCAGCATTTAATACACAACTTAAGAATTGGCGATTCTGAATCGCATCAGTACATCCTTTATTACACATCATACAATGGCGTATACGCTCTCCCTCACCAGCTTCTAATTTTTTTACATAATCAGGATCAGTTAATAAAGAACGCCCCAACCCAATAATATCACAAACACCATTGGCAATAAGTGATTCTGCATTTTCAGGTGTTACAATTCGACCAACTGTAGATACTGGAATAGAAACTGCATTTTTAATTTGTTTTGCATAATCACGCATAAAGCTGTATAGTACAGTTCCCATTGCCGGAATTGTATCATTCATATTTCCTGTATGATTTGCTTGCCCAACGTGAATCATATCAACTCCGGCTTCTTCTAGAATCTTCGCAAATTTGACTGCTTCATCAATCAATAAACCACCTTTTCCTTTTAATGATCCATCTGGATTAACTGTAATAATTGGTAATTTATAATCAATACAAATATCCGGTGCATTCTCTTTAATAGTTTTAACAACATCTAAAGCAAAATGAATTCTATTTTCAAATGCTCCACCATATTGATCAGTTCTTTTATTTAAGATAGTTGAACACAAAGAGCCAATTAATCTATCTCCATGAACTTCAACAATATCAACACCTGCCACATAAGCACGTTTCACACAAGCACCAATTTTTACTAAAATAGCATCTAATTGCTCTTCAGTCACCTCTGAAATATAATGTAACATATCATGATGTAACTTTGCTCGTGCAGCCTGCATATCACCTTTTCTAAATAATTCAGCCAAAGCATCTACATCATATTCTGGATGGAATAATTGAATACCTAGTTTGCAATCATAAACATGCAAAGCATCAGCTAGATTTTTATATGCTTCAATTTGCCCATCATGAAATAATTTAGGCGTTGGCGAAACTGTATTAACCGGCGCAACATCACCTAATACAATATAAGCAACCCCTCCTTCTGCTAATCTCTTATAAAAATTGTAACTTTGCTTTCCAATTGACCCATCTCTTTCTTCATATCCTGTTGTCATTGGCGGAAACATAGTCCTATTTTTTAATGTGATTTTACCGACTTGAATTGGTTCTAATAATTTCATACTCTTCTCCTTTGTTTGTTTTGATTATTATTCTTATCTTTATAATAACACTTATATTTAATAAAAGCATTCTTTTTTATGAAAAAATAACTTTTCACTAATTGTAATCATTAGTTAAACCAATATCATTCACGACACACCTAGAAAAACATCATAGCTATTACTATGATATTTTGATATTATTCATCAAAAGTCAAAACGACCTTACGGATAGATGAATCATGACTATCAACAAAATCAAAAGCTTTCTGCACTTTACCTAGAGGAAAAGTATGAGAAGCAATACCATTTCAATCTCATTTTCTTTCATGGATAAGTTGTATTTCTTCTAGACCCACGTATATCCAATTCCTTAGAAGTGATGACAAATTGATTAACAACTGTCGAATCCGCTGAAAATCTCTTCGTTATAATACGACCAGCATCTCCAGTTGCTTAAGAAGCTGAAGTAAAGAATCTTTTATCCATTCCGTCTCAATTGAAACTAGCACTTCATATCCTATATGACTTTTTCAATGAGATTTTCTTTTGTTAGATTAATTGTATATTTTGCATCATTAGCCTTTGCATCATTCATTTTTTCATCCAAAATATTAGCAACAATAATATGTTAACATGTTAATTTAGCAATTTTTAAAATTGTGTTTCCCAAAGCATCAGCTCCATAAATAAGCAACATTTCTTCTGCCTCTAATTCAGCTCTCGAATATACTTGAATAGCAATCGTTGTTTGTTCAACCATCAATCAATACATCTTTATCTGAAAGCAAGTCATAAAGAATATAACAATCGGATTCTAGAACTGTTAAAAATTCACTATGACGCAATCACCAACTTTAACTTTTGTTACATGATTACCAATTTATGCCTCTCTTCCAACAATCTCATGACAATAATTCTTGAATAAATAAGTTGAGAACTACAAATACCTGTGGCGATCATTTAATCAAAAAATTATTTTTCTCAGCTATAACTGTTTTTTTCTACATCAATTAATTTTAAATCATTGGTTTTACAAGAACAGCTTTCATATTTTTGCTTCTTAGTTTATCATAAATAATCATATAATTTATTTTTTCGAAAAGTCAACACTGATAAGATAAACTGATTATTGAAGATCAAATAAAAAAAGCTTATTATTAAAATATATGGGAAATTTATTCATGCCTAAAATTCCATAGTTGATTCTATGTAGTCATTCATTGCTTCATCTAACAGTATATTCCATTTGTTTGGCATATTATGAGTCTTTTTAAGACAATCTAATTCAACTGGTGGTTTGTATCCGAGACTTTTATGATTTCTTAGAAAGTTAAAGTATGTCGTGAACAAGCACATGAAGTCATTGACTCCTTCAAGCGAGTTGAAACCATTTTTAACGGCATATGAATACTTGAATGTTCTATTTAAGCGTTCAATGATTTGCTTGGCAGTACGAAGTTCCTTTGAAACAGGATCATCATTCGTAAGTCCAATAACTTGTGTGACTTTTTCAAGATTATCAGGAATTTCTTTGAATTTTCTAATAACTGAGTAAAAAGCATCAATAGCACTAAATGTGTCACGCTTCATATATATCTTAAATGAAGTGATAATCTTTTTCTTTACATCACACATGAAGAAGACGTAGGCTTTTTTACCTAGAATCTTGACATATGTTTCATTGCCACAATGATAGACATTAAGATCATGCTAAAAATGATCCATCCAAGGGAGAAGCAGATGGCTGGTAGCCTGGGCATAGTTAGCGATGGTTTGGTGAGAAATCTTTATATCATGAACCTAAAGGATCAAAGCAGTTTTACGCAAAAGGCCATAATTCACGTAATAAGTCAAAATAAGGCCTAAAACATGCTTAGAATTATGAATACGAGAAAGATTGACCTTAGAAGAAGCAATTTTAAGCTAGATGCTTTCAAGTTTATCTAAGGAAGCATTGAAGACACGAGTCATATAGTGAAGAGAAAAAGCAGAAGGATTTTGCTTATATTTTGCTTTATCTTCTTTGGAAAGCTTTTTCAGTTCAGATTTATAGTGAGAACATTTTGGATTCATGCACTTATATATATCAAAATGATTTCTTGATTTGATCAGAGTAAGTTTATAATCACAATAAGGACATTTACGAACAACCTGCTGAGAATAGTTTTTTGAGTAGAAAAAGTCTTTTCACAGACCTCGCATCTTCTGTAAGCATCCAAATTTAAAAAGAAATTTACGAATAATGTTTAAAAAATAAATAATTGATGATATAATCTTAACCATGGTAATATTCCTCCAGTTATTGTGGTTTGGTTATTTACAATAATTATAGAGGATATTACTTTTTGTATATAAAATGGTTAAGTTTATAGATTGATTCCATGGGGAAATTAATTAAAATATATAAAAACCAAGGTGGAATGTGGTTTATAGTTAATTTATGTATTAAACAAACTAACTATTTTTGACACTATCCGCATTTAAAAGGAGAAAATGGACATGTATAATATAGGTGGACTAATAATCAAAATAGATAATCATAATAATGTACCTACACCTAATAATTTAGAATTCTTTTATATTGATTGTCAACAATATGATTATCTATATGACATTTATATAGTAAATCAAATAGAATTAGAAAATGAACACTTTATATTAAATAAAAATAATATCAAAATATATATGCAAGATGAATTTCATAAAAGATATTTATATTTACCTGGGGATACAAGACCTTATGCATTATGTTTAAGAACACATGAAGGTCATACTGTTGTTTATGTTCAAAAAGAATATGTTCAGTTATTTAAAAGTGATACAGTTTTTGCTTCTATTCTTTCTTTAGAAAAGAGAATGTATTTTTTAAATAAATTTATATTACATAGTGCTTATATGCTTCATAATGGTGGAGCTATATTATTTAGTGCTCCTAGTGGAACTGGTAAATCAACTCAAGCTGATTTATGGACAAAGTATCGAGGAACACGCACAATTAATGGAGACCGCACATTGATATCAAAAGAAAACAATCAGTATTTTGCGAATGGTTGGCCAGTGTGTGGATCATCTCGTATTTGTTTCAATGAAACATATCCCTTGAAATGTATTGTTTTCTTAAATCAGGCTAAAGAGAATAGAATAAAAAAATTGGATTATAAAACGAAGGTCAAAAAATTAATCAGTGAATTAACGATTAATTATCATTACGCACCTTTTGTTAATAAAGTCATGGATTTTATAGATGATTTAATTAATCATGTGCCAATTTATCATTTTGAATGCGATATAAGTGAAAATGCAGTTATTTGTTTAGAAAATCAATTACAAGAGGATCAAATATGGAAAAAATAGCTCTTTGAGAGATTTAAGAATTTATGGAGGAAAATATGAAAAAAGTTAAAGAATTTATGTTAAGAGAAGTTGCAGATGAATATATCTTGATTCCTACAGGTCATACAACTGAAGAATTTAATGGAATTATTACTTTAACGGAAACAGCAGCTTTTATTTATAATCATATAGAAGAAGCAAATTCATTTGAAGAACTTGTTCAGATGATATTAAAGGAATATGATATAGATGAGGAAACTACGACTAAAGATGCAGTAATATTTATTAATCATTTATTACAAAGTGGGTTAATTACATTATCGGATCCGGAAAAAAATTGGTAAAATATAGCAAAGGTCAGAAAAATATTAGAATTTTTTCTGACCTTTTCAAATTAAGAAAGTTGTTTTTCTTAAAAAATACGTAAAGCTTCTTTGTATATTGATACATATATAAAGCTGTATTGTCGTTTGTGTTCTGATTATGGACAGCATAACATGTTTCACAATTATTGAAAAAATGCATAGTATACATGAAGAAAGTTATCTTTTTTATTCAGTTTCTTCTACAATCTTTGTCCACCTGGGTTGAAGTCAATATTTAAAATATCATATGATGAATAGCAAATAATAGAGCGTGCACTTATCATTCCATTATAATCAAAAAGATCTACATTGACCTACAAGACAAGATATTTGTGAGTGTTTGGTTGATGTTGAAGAACAGATAATTTTTGATTAGCAAGCATACCTGCTACAACTTCCATTTACTGAGCAGTTTTTCCCTCTCCCTGATGATATCC